>CBINIO010000127.1:0-9795 GCA_966250725.1 uncultured Chitinophaga sp. | reverse complement strand
ACCATAACCCGGTGCTTTTTTTGGCGGCGGTGGCCTGCACGAAGGGATTGGGCGGGAAGTCGAGCGTGTAGACCTTTATCTCGCAGGTGTTCTCCTTGAAATTATACATGGTTACGGCCACCATCTTTTTGCTGACCGGGCAAAAGAACAGGTCGGCGAACGAACGGATGTCGTAAAACGAGTAGGGGATGGAATCGCCCATCAGCTGGTATTCCGGCCCTTCGAGCGAACCTTTGATCAGCTGCAGCGAGGAGTTGGTCTTGTCCGTCGGGTAAATGAGCGTGTAGTAGTCGCGGGTGGCGGTGTCGATCACGAGACTGTTCGCAAAGCAGAACTGCCGCGCGGGTTCGGGGAAGCGCCATATGGTGCTGAAGCTGCGGTCGCGCACGCTGTAGGCGTTCAGTTCGTAATTGTATTTCGGGTTTACGGACTGGTCGCCGGTGTTGCTGCCATAGCCGCCGAGGATGAACGCGGTGTCGCCCGTGGCGTTGAGACCCAGCGCGGCAAGATAACGCGGCATGAAATGATCGCCTTTCACCGTGAGCGTTTCCCAGGTCTGTGTCGGGAAGTGATACCGCTGCACGAGATTTTTATATCGCAGCTGGCCGTAGCCGCCGAGTATATATAATGATGTGTCCAGCCGGCTCACGAATTTGTTGGCCTGCCAGTATTCCGTCAGTTCGGTGTAGGTAAATTCATTGTCCCAGCGTTTGGCGCCCGTGTCGTAGGTGCGCACTTTTTTTTCATCGATCAGCACGTTGTAAAGCTGCTGGCGCCGGGGATCGTATACTGACTGCGTACCTGCCGGCAGCAGCGTATGGCCGGAAGCGAGCGGGTCGCCCCGCAGCTGCATATCCCTGAACGTGAGCCTGAAAGTGGAATCGGCGGTAATAATATATAGTATTTCTTTTTCCTGGTCGAACGCGATGCCCGGGGTGCCGGCCGTGCGGATGGTGCGCACATGGGCCCAGTTCTGGTGTTTCGGTTTGAGCCAGACGGGGTTGCGCACGGCCGCCGTGTCCTTCCCTTCGGTATCGTGCGCCGCGGCGCCGTGGCTTTCGGAAAGGGGGAAAAAATGTTTGAGATCTCCGTTTTGCGTGATGCGCACGTCCTTGATGTTCATCGGCGGCAGGTCCAGCGTTTGATGGCCTTCAAAATTGGTGGCGCCGAAATAGATATGCGCGCAGGTGTTTTCGGGGAAGGCGAGCTTGCCGCGGCACACGGGCGTATCGCGGCTGTAGAATACGGCTTCGCCGGCGTTCTGGTCGAAACGGATGCGGAGGTTGTTCCAGCTGCGGTACAGCTGAAGCGTGTCGATCCTGAACTCGCCCGTCACTTTTTCGCCGATCACGCAGTTGAAAGCGCCGAGACGCTGGTTATATACAAGGTCGATATTCTGATGGTCGGTTGTGATCACCCGCACAATGTAACCGAAATAAGTTTCCATGTTCGGTTTAAACTCGAGATCAAAGCTCAGGTCCGTTTGACCGCGCAGGCAAATCGGCCCCCCGGGGGTCAGGTGCAGGGACGTTCTTTTCTCCCGTACCGTTTCATGGCTGGAAAACCCGAGCCCGTGCGATTGACCAAATATAATATGACTGTAAACAAGGGTCCAGCAGATAATTAAGATATGTTTCCCCATCGGAGACCAAAAATGCGTTTATTTATTTTGGATGATAAAATCCACTCCATGTTATACGTGAAATGCGATTTTTAAGATAAGCATTATTTAGAAAGTTTCGACCAAAATTCCACAATTCTTTCTTCGTGCATGCTGATAATCAATCAATTTGTCAATAATTAAAAATTAATTCGGCTATTAACGCTTTCATTAATTGGTTTATTAATGCCTGCCGGGTTACTTGCATCCATATTCTCGAATACCACGTTTCAACCAGATTCTGCATCCTTTTCTATCTCCATGAAAAAAATCGTTATGAAGAAAATCTATCACTTTTTGGTGCTGTGCTGCCTGCTTCCGCTATTGGCGGCAGCCCAGCAGAAAACCATCACGGGAAAGGTTACCGACGACCGGGACGGCGCTGCCCTCCCCGGGGTAACAGTCTTCACCGTAGACGCAGCCGGCAAAAGAACGGGCGTGACCACGAACGCCAAAGGCGAATATTCGCTGAACGTACCCGCCGCCGCTGCTGAAATCACATTTACCTATGTAGGCATGATCACCGCCGTTGAACAGATCAATGGCAGAAGTACGATAAACGTACGATTGACACCTACGGACGAACAGCTCGCCGGCGTGGTAGTGGTGGGATACGGCACCAAACGCAAGGAAACGCTCACCGGCGCCGTAAGCAATATCACCAACAAAGAGATCCAGACGGTGGCGAACATCAGTGTGGCGCAAAAGCTGCAGGGTAAAGTAGCCGGTCTGCAGATCAGGCAGCTCGGCGGCGAGCCCGGCACGTTCGACAACAGCATCAACATCAGGGGCTTTGGTACGCCGCTGTTCGTGATCGACGGTATCGTGCGCGTCGGGGCCGGGGAATTCCAGCGCCTCAATGCGGACGATATCGAAAGCATTTCCTTCCTCAAGGACGCGACCGCAGCCATCTACGGTCTGCGCGCGGCCAACGGCGTTGTGATCGTGACCACCAAAAAAGGTTCCAAAGGAAAAACATCGTTTAACTATACCGGCATGGTCGGTTTCCAGAAACCGACGGACGTGCCGAGAATGGCCTCCGCCGGCGAATGGATGCAAATGCGGAACGACGCTGACCTGCTCGGCGGCAAGGGCACGCCCTTCCTCACCAAGGACGAGCTGCAAAAATGGATCGACGGCGCACCGGGTTACGAAAGCACCGACTGGTACAACGAAACGATGAAAAAGCAGGCCATGCAGCAGCAGCATAACCTGTCCGCCACCGGCGGCAACGACAAGACCCAGTATTTCGTGAGCTTCGCCTACGCCAACGAAGAAGGCCTGCTCAAAACGAACGATATGGGCTACGACCGTTTCAACCTCCGCACGAACCTCACCACCGAGCTGCACAAGAACCTGAAGCTCGAAGTGCTGATCGGCGGGCGCTGGGATAAAAGGGAAACGCCGGGCGAGAATTTCTTCAACATCTTCAAAGGCACCCGCGTAACGCTGCCCACGGAAAGACCTTATGCCAACAACAATCCTGATTATCCCTTCAACGTAAGCCCTTCCACCCAAAACCCCGTCGTGCTGTCCGACAGGGACGTGACGGGCTACAATGAATCCGTGACAAAAAACATCCAGACCACCATCGCGCTCAACTACACCGTGCCTTTCGTGGAAGGCCTGAGCCTGCGCGGCCTGGCCGGTTATGACCTGAATGTGTATACGAATAAAGACGTGAGCAAACCCTACAAGCTCTATAACTATGTAAACGACGAATACGTGGCAGTGCCGCAGCGCGTGGGCACCGCGTCCATCTCCAACAACTACAGCAACGGCGCCCGCCTGACCATGCAGGGGCAGGTGAACTACCAGCGCCAGTTCGCCGGCGCGCATAACGTGGCCGCCACGCTGGTAATGGAAACGCAGCAATGGTGGGGCCGCGACGCCTGGCTGAGAAGGATATACGAGTTCTATACGATGGACCAGATAGACAGGGCCAGCAACGCCAAAATGGAAAACTCCGGCAACGAGAGCCGCTCAGCGAGCATCGGTTACCTGGGCCGTTTCAGTTACGATTATAAATCCAAATACCTGCTGGACTTTGCGTTCAGGGAAGACGGCTCCTATGCCTACCATCCCTCCAACCGCTGGGACTTCTTCCCCGTGGTGTCCGCAGGCTGGCGCATTTCCGAAGAGCCTTTTATGAAAGAGCATGTACCGGTGATCTCCAACCTGAAGTTCGACGCATCGTACGGCATTCTCGGCCAGGACGCCGCAGGGCCGTTCCAGTACATCGTCGGCTACAGCCTCACCGGCGGCGGGCAGTACGAGTTCACCAACGGCGCGCTCACAACCGGCGCGGCATCGCCCACCATCGTGAACGAACAGCTGACCTGGACCCGTTCCAAAACGCTGAACATCGGCATGGACCTGGGTCTCTGGCGGAACAAGCTGACCATCGAAGCGGATGTGTACCGCCGCGATATGGAAGGCATTCCCGCCGTTCGCAACGTAACGCTGCCCAATACTTTCGGCGCTTCGCTGCCGCAGGAAAACCTGAACTCCGCGAGGATCAAAGGCATCGAGTTCACCCTCGGGCATCAGAACAACGTCGGCGAGTTCCATTACGGCATTTCCGGCAACTTCAACTTCTTCCGCAGCATGAACCTGTACGTGGAAAGAGGCAAGGACCTGAACAGCTGGGAACACTGGCGGAACGCGAACGATTACCGCAACAACGACTGGGTATGGGCCTTTATCGGCGACGGTCAGTTCCAGAGCCTCGACGAAGTGTATGCGCATGCGCTGCAGAACGGCGACCAGGGCAACCGTCGTGAATTGCCCGGCGATTACCGCATTCTCGACGCGAACAACGACGGCGTGATCAACGACGACGACAAGGTGGCGCAATATTTCGGCGCCAACGGCACCAACGACAACCTCAATCCTTCCGGCAAGGCGCCCCGCATCAACTACGGCCTCAGCCTGAACGCGGCGTGGAAAGGTTTCGACCTGAACGTGCTGTTCCAGGGCGCGGCCATGTACACCGTAAAGTTCCAGGAAGTATACGCCGAAGTGATGGCCTTCAGGGGCAATACGCCGGCCTACTTTTTCGACCGCTGGCACAAGGCCGACCCTTACGATCCCAACAGCGAATGGATACCCGGCAAGTGGCCCGTGTCACGCTTTAACTTCGACGTGGGCAGGATGTATACCGAAACGGATACCTGGAGGAAAGACGCTTCTTACGTGAGGCTGAAAAGCGCCGAGCTGGGCTACACGATCGAGCCGCGGCTGTACAACCGTTCCGGCATCAGCAGGATACGCGTGTACGCGAACGGGTTCAATCTCTTCACCATCGCGGACAGCTTTGTGAAACCCTTCGACCCCGAAAGGCTGGAAGGCTTGTTCAACGCAGGTTTCAACTATCCGCTGATGCGCGCTTTCAACTTTGGTGTTAACGTTAATTTCTAAGACAATGAAAAAGCTATTCGTAATATTATTAACGGGCATGATGTTCAGCTGCCAGGGCATCCTGGACATTCAGCCCACCAACAAGATACCGGCGGAAGTACTGTTCGGCGATCCGGAAGGCGTGAAGATCTACATGGCGAACCTGTATTACCAGCTGCCGATGGAAGACTTCACCTTTTTCAGGCAGGGTTTCAACTTCAACAGCGGCGACCCCAAAAACGGCGGTTTCAGCGCGGCCATGATAACGGACGAAGCGATGCACACCGAGTTCGGCGACTTCCTGGGCGACGGCGATTTTCACTGGTGGGACCAGGGGTACAAGCTCATCAGGGACGTGAACCTGCTGATCGACGCGATCCCTACGCTGGACATTCTGCAGGAAGAAAAGAACGCGCTCACCGGCGAAGGCAATTTCATCAAGGCATTCGCTTATTTCGCGCTGGCAAAACGTTACGGCGGCGTGCCGCTGATCAAGGCGACGCAGAAATACGAAGGCAGCGCAGAAACGCTGAAAGTGCCGCGCAGCACGGAGAAAGAGACCTGGGACTATGTGCTGGAGCTCTGCGACGTAGCGGCCGCCAACCTCGGCACCGCCAAGGGCCGCAGGGCGAACAAATACACTGCGCTCGCGCTCAAATCGCGCGCCGCACTGCATGCCGCTTCTCTCGCGAAGTTCGGCTCCCGCGCTCCCCTGAGCGGCGATGCGGTAACGCTGAAGCTCGTCGGGCTTGACGCATCCGCCGCGGCCGGTTATTATAGTGCCTGCATACAGGCCTGCGAGGCCATCATGGCAGACGGCGTTTATTCGCTGTTCCGTCCTAATCCCGCAACGCCCGCGGAAGCGGCGGAAAACTACCGCCTGCTGTTCCAGAACCCGAACGATGCGCCCGAGGAAGTGATCCTTATCAAAGGGTATAACCTTCCCGGCCCCAGTCTCGGCCATAACTACGACATCTGGTACCAGCCCGCGCAGGTTGCCAACGGATGGCCGCACCCCGGCAGGATGAATCCTACGCTGGACCTGGTGGATCTGTACGAAAGCTACGCCACGCCCGGTCAAAGCGCGCCTGTCGTAACCACCGCCGACGGCAACACCAGCGATTACGGCGGCTACGATCCCGCGAGAACATATCTGCAGTTCGATACGCCCAACGAAATATTCAAGGACAAAGACGCGCGCCTCTGGGGCACCGCGGTGCTGCCCGGCACCACCTGGAAAGACGTGAACATCGTGATACAGGCCGGTTATGTAAAACCCGACGGCCAGGCGGTGATCCGCACCAAAGACCAGATCACCATCGGCGGCAACACGTATTATACTTACGGCGCGCCCAGCACCACGATGTATTCCGGCTTTGACACCTACGGCGGCAACAACACCCGCACCGGTTTTTCTTTCAAAAAATTCATGAACCAGGACAAGCCCATCGTGCCCGGCTGGAACCAGAGCACCACCGACTGGGCGGAGTTCAGGTACGCCGAAGTGCTGCTCAACTTTGCGGAAGCCGTAGCCGAAAGCGGCACCGGCGATGTTACCGCGGCCACCAAAGCGCTCAACGACATCCGCCGCCGCGCCGGTCATACCGTGAACATTCCGCTTACCGCGGAGAACGTGCAGCGGGAAAGAAGGGTGGAGCTGGCATTCGAGAACAAACGTTTCTGGGACCTCATCCGCAGAAGGGAATACCATACCCTGTTCAACAACCGGGTGATGCACACGCTGCTGCCGCTGCAGGACCTGCGCGCGCTGCCCGCCACCAAGTACATTTTTGTAAGGGTGCAGGTGCCGAACGCCAATCCGCGCACCTTCGAGCCCAAAGCTTACTACCGCTACATACCCGGCATCGGTTCCAACAGCCTGGTACAGAACCCGCAGTATTAATACAGAAAAATTGAATCATGAAAACGTTACGATATATACTTCTGGCCGGTGTGATCACGTTTGCTGCCGCCTGTGAAAAAGACAACTTCGACGGCCCTACCGCCGGGCTTTCCGGCAGGATCATCGATGCGGACACAAAACAGCTGGTAGAGCAGGACATTATCCGCGGCACTACCATCGAGATCACCGAGCACGGCTACGATCCTGTAAAACCGCAGGTGCTGGTCGTGAAAACGGACGGTACCTACGAGAACAGCATGCTGTTTGAAAACACGTACACCGTAAAGCCGATGCGCGGCAACTTTATAGACGTGCCCGCGCAGGAGATCGAGATCAAAGGGAAGACCGTATTGGATTTCTCTGTAACGCCTTACCTCCGCATACAGGACCTGAAGGTGGAAAAAGTGGGGAACCTCGTGGTGGCTACTTTCAAGCTGCAGCAGAATGTTGTGGGCAACGTGGTGAAGATCGGCATCTATGCGGATAAAGACAGGCGCGTGGGCGAACCGATGCGGCTGGGGCAGAAGGAGCAGGACATCAATGCGCCTGCCGACCCGAACACCACTTACCGTCTCGAATACAATCCCGACGAGTTCAAAACGCAAATGCCGCTTGGAAAAGAATACTGGTTCCGAGTAGGCGCGCTGATCTCCATCGGCGAAGCGAAATTTAATTACGCAGCTCCTGTTAAACTGGCGATATGATGAAAAGACTCAACATTATTTTACTCGCAGTACTGCTGGGAGCGGGCATCAGCTGCTCGAAAAAAAGCACCGGCGGCAACCCGCCCTCACCGCCGCCCCCGCCGGCGGAAGTGCCTGAAACCGTTTACGATGAAACGGGCTGCCTTTACACCAGCTACAAAGGCCTGGTGATGGCCGGTTACCAGGGATGGTTCGCCGCCGAAGGCGATGCTTCGGAAAGAGGATGGTACCATTACCGCAACGGCAATTGCGGCGGGTTCATGCCCGGCTGCGCCGCCGTGGACTTCTGGCCGGACATGACGGAGTACACAAAAAAATATCCCTCGCCGTTTTCCTTTACGGACGGCAGCAACGCGCCGCTGTACAGCCCGTATGACGAGGAGACCGTGGATCTGCATTTTAAATGGATGAAGGATTACGGCATTGACGGCGTGTTCATGCAGCGGTTTGTGGTAGAGATCAAAAATGAGAATGCAAAAGGCAAACGTCATTTTAACAAAGTGCTGGAGAACGCGCTGAAAGCCGCCAAAAAATATTCCCGCGCCATCTGCGTGATGTACGACCTCAGCGGTTGTACATCCGCCGATGTGGCTTACGTGGAGCAGGATTGGGAAGAACTGCAAAGGATCTTTTCGCTTTTTGACAACAAAACCCATCCCACCTACCTGCGGCACAACAAAAAACCGCTCGTGGTGATCTGGGGAGTTGGCTTTAACGACAACCGCAAGTATTCCATCGTTGATGCGGACCAGCTGGTAACGAGGCTGAAAGGCCCGTCAAAAAAAGTGTCGGTAATGCTCGGCGTGCCGTACTACTGGCGCACGATGCGCAACGACACGGAAAATTCCCCGGCGCTGCATGCGCTCATCAAAAAGAGCGACATCGTGATGCCCTGGGCCGTTGGCCGCTATAACAACGACAGCTATACCAACACCGCGGGCGCCGAGCTGGCGGGCGACATTCAATGGTGCAATACCAACAAGGTGGATTATGTGCCGCTGGCCTTTCCCGGCTTCAGCTGGGGCAACCTGCGCAACGATCCTTCGCTGTACAATTCCATCCCGCGGCTGAAAGGGGAATTTCTCTGGAAGCAGGTGGCCGGCGCGAAGATGTCCGGCGCCAAATCGCTGTACCTCGCCATGTTCGATGAAATAGACGAGGGCACCGCGCTGTACAAATGCGCGCGGCAGAACGAAGTGCCGCTTAACGGCGGCGGGGACAGGCAGTTCGTCGGCATAGAGAACGATCTCCCCAGCGATCATTATCTCTGGCTGTCAGGCCAGGCCGCTAAATGGTTTCACGGCGAAAGCGGCTACAGCGCCACGATGCCCGTCAGGTAAGTTTTAAAATCAACAGCATGAAAAAAGGAATCACCGCATTATTGTTACTGATCAGCGTGCAGATGTTCGCACAGCGGAAACACAGCCGGCAAACCAGCTATCCCTCTTACACCGGTCTTGTGATGGCCGGCTACCAGGGATGGTTCAGGGCGGAAGGCGACGGCACCAACGCCCGCCGTTTTGCCTACGGCAACGAAGAACGCAGCGGCATCGACATGTGGCCGGATGTGTCGGAATACGCCAAAACCTACGCCACTCCCTGGAAGCTGGCGAACGGCGAACCGGCGCGCTTCTTCAGCTCTTACGACAAAAGCACTGTGGACCTGCATTTTAAATGGATGGAGGAATACAACGTGGACGGCGTTTTTATGCAGCGTTTTTTCAGCAACGCGCGCGGCAGGGATTCCGTTTCTTCCGTGATACTCAAAAACGCTTTCGCCGCCGCATCGAAGTATAACCGCGCTATCGCCGTCATGTACGATCTTTCCGGTCTTCGCGCGCGCGGCGAGGATTGTTCCGCGTTGATCGAGGACTGGAAGTACCTGGTAGATCAATTGAAAGTGACCGACCAGCCGGGTAAAAAAACATACCTGCATCACAACGGCAAACCTGTAGTGGCCATATGGGGCGTGGGTTTCCCGGACAGGCCGTACAATATCCGGAACATCGGGCTGGAGCGGCTGATCGATTTTCTGAAGAATGATCCCGTGTACGGCGGCTGCGCCGTGATGCTGGGCGTGCCCACGGCCTGGCGCACGCTTAACGCGGACTGTCTCAACGACCCGTACC
>CBINIO010000126.1:0-9835 GCA_966250725.1 uncultured Chitinophaga sp. | reverse complement strand
TAAAGGCGTTCTCCACGAACGCGATCAGTATCAGCGGCGTGATGAGCAGGTCTTTTTCATTGCCTTTTTTCTTGAAGTTCACCTGGCAGCGCTGCCGCACGCGCGCTCTTTCGAGATGCACGTAGTTGCGGATGAATTGTAATTCGTCTTCCAGCGGCACGAACTGTTTGCGTGAGCTTTCGAGCTGGTAACGCATGAGCTCGGAAATGCTGAGGATCAGCTCGGGCGTTTTGTTGGGGTAGCGGAGGCTTACCCCGTACAGGTTGTTAAGCGTGTTGAAAAAGAAATGCGGGTTGAGCTGGCTTTGCAGGTATTGCAATTCTTTTTCCCTTAACAGGAGGGAATTGCGCAACTCGCTGGTTTGCAGGGTGGCGCCCCGGTAAAGGAACCAGAGGCCGATGCCGATCAGCAGGCAGGCCAGGGCGAATACAAAATCGCTGATCCAGAGCATGTCGATGTCGGTTTTGAACACGTCCACCCGCAGCGTATACGTCACAAAAGTGGAGACGGCAAGACCGGAGGCGATCACGCCGAGATATTTCCAGTACTGGCGTTTGACGATGAGCAGCTGCAGCGCGTATTTGTTGTGAAGCGCCGCCATGATATATATGAATACCAGCGATATGGTCTGGTAAAGGTATAAACGGGTATTAGTGATCGGCTCGTATTGCAGGTTGATGAGCAGATTGACCCCCAGCAGCACTATCAGGAACAGGATATTGACGACCCAGCTGTTGTTGAATATGTTCTTGAAAGTCATACAGCCGGCAATTTAAGACGATCTGCGAGTATATGTGTCCATTTTTCTGATATCCCGCATTCGTCATTTCCCGCGGGCGTTTGATCAGCTATTTTTGGTATCCAAATTTTCAAGTTGCAGTTTTGTGTCCTGTAAAAAATTCAGCCGCATTCTAAAATCTGAAATTGTTTGTTATTCAAGCCCATGTTGACCATTTAACCGCTAACAGACCGTCTCAATATTTGAGATGGTCTTTTTTTTCTTGTAAAAAATGGTACAAGTTTTATTTTAAGAAATAGATACTAGTTAATAAAAATTATTATTAAGTTTGACGAGTATTTAATTCTTTTAATTAATTCCATGAAACGACAACACCCGGGGGCGCTGGTGCTCGCCTTTACCCTGGCGTCATTCAGCGTACAGGCGCAGGAATTGAAGCCCGAACTGAATAGCGCGATCCTTCGTACCAAACAGGGAAGCATTGTTGAACTGCCGGATTTTCTGACGGAGAAGATCCCGGACATTGCGTACCGGAAAGTGATAATGCCGGGCCCGCAATACCTGATCGCCGACGATCCCGAATACATCCGGGTGCCGGAAGGCATCGCGCTGCAGGAACCGGTTCAGCCGGGTGCGGTAAGGTTATATGTGTATAATGTGAACGGCGTTAAAGAACCGGCGAAAATGGACCGCCGCATTATGGCTGTGATCAGGAATACCGGAAGGGAAGACATGCATATCCGCATGCTGAAATATTCTTCCCAGAAACCCAGCGCTAATTATTACCAGGTCGGCAAGCAGGGGTTGGCGGACTATTTCGTTTCCAAACCGCAACGGAGTATCCGCACCGTAAAGCCGGGCCAGGCGATCACCATCGATGAGCGGCAGGAAAAAAACATCGTGAAGTACAACGAGCTGGTACATGGATTTTACGAGTTTGTGATCGATCAGCCGGGTGAGATCAGCGTAATCCAGACGGACCTTAAAACCACCGGCCCGGATGCTTTGAAACGCATCGCGAATATCCTCCCGCCCAAAGGCCAGAATGCCGGCCGCGGCGTATTTGGCGTTAGCAATTACAGGGTGATCACCGATTCTTTATACGATACAAAAAACGGCGCGATGGAGATCATTCTCGCGGACGGCGGCAACGATCCCTGGGTGGAAGGCAAAATGAACGGCCGGCCGGACGTTGCGGCGCTTGCGGGCAACTACGGCGTGATGTACGACATCGAAATGAAATGGAAAAGCAGCGATGGCAAAGGATTGGCTTTGGTCACCTGGAATGCCCGCAGCGGCAACAACCAGTGGTGCGCCGGCATGGCCAATACGATGGTCGTCAGCAAAGGAAAATTCAAAGAAGGCGTCATCCGGTTGCCGTCAGACCGTCTTGTCACGAAAGCCGCGCCGGAAGCGGTCCTCATACAGGTGTTCGAGCCGGCCGCTAACGGCGAGGAACAAACGATAAGACTGACCTATTCGCCGCCGGGCGCTTCCTGCCTGCCCACACCACTCGTCTTTATACCGGTCGATCTGAAATAAACACAGGCTGCCGGAAGCCATATGTTGAATATTTTCCATAAAAACGGCATAAAAACCGAATAATTTCTATAAAACGCCCGGGTGTTTTGAATTTTAAAATTTGTTCCTACATTTGCACCGGATTATAATTATGAACAACAACGTACATACACATCATCACCATACTTACCCGACCGGTAGGCAGGGAGTGCTGTAGTATTACTTTACAGATATTCACATCAAAGGCTTACCGGACACGGTAGGCCTTTTTTGTTTCAAACGACAAAACATTATGAGACCGAAGGTCCCGTTGTACAACAAAAAAAGACAAACAAGTGGCGATGAGACCGTAAGGTCCCATTAGGCCCGTAAGAATAAACATGAACTAATGAAACTACGTATTGCCATTCAGAAATCCGGCCGCCTGCACGAAGATTCTATCAAACTGCTGAAAGAATGCGGGATAGACATCAACAACGGCGTGAACAAACTCAAGACAGAAGCCAGCAACTTCCCGCTGGAAGTGTTTTTCCTGCGCGACGACGATATTCCGCAATACGTGGAAGACGGCGTGGCCGACCTCGGCATCGTAGGCGAGAACGTAGTGCTTGAAAAAAGCCGCCCCCTGCGCACCGTCGAAAAGCTGGGCTTTGGCAAATGCCGTCTCGCCATGGCCGTGCCCAAAGGCATGGAATACAATTCCGTGCGCGACCTGCAGGGCCGCCGCATCGCCACCAGCTACCCCGTGATCCTGAACGGTTTCCTGCAAAAGCTGGACGTTCAGGCGGAGATCCACGAGATCAGCGGTTCCGTGGAAATAGCGCCGGGCATCGGTTTGGCGGACGCCATCTGCGACCTCGTGAGCAGCGGGTCCACCCTGTTCATGAACGGGCTGAAGGAAGTGGAGACCGTGCTGCGCTCCGAAGCCGTGCTGGTGAGCAACGACAGGCTGACGCCCGAGCAGCAGCAATTGCTGGACAAGCTCCAGTTCCGCATCCAGGCGGTGAAAAAGGCCAAGAACAACAAATACGTATTGCTCAACGCGCCCAACGACAAGCTGCCCGAGATCATCGGTTTGCTGCCGGGCATGAAAAGCCCCACCGTGCTGCCTTTGGCAGAAGAAGGCTGGAGCTCCGTACACTCCGTGCTGAACGAAAACGATTTCTGGGATATCATCGAAAACCTGAAGGCGGCCGGCGCACAAGGCATACTGGTTGTGCCGATCGAGAAAATGGTCGTTTAAAAAGAAGAGCTATGCAAATTATCCGTTACCCGGAAAAAAATACCTGGGAGCAGCTGCTGAAGCGCCCCGCGTTCGACACGCGCGAGTTGGAATACACCGTATCGGCCATTCTCGGCGATGTGAAGGAGAACGGGGATGACGCCCTGCGCCGTTACACCGCGCAGTTCGACAAAGTAACGCTGAACGAAATAGCCGTTTCCGCGGAAGAGTTCGAAGCGGCGGACGCCGCGCTGGACGAAGGTTTGAAGACCGCTATCCGCACCGCCGCCGCCAACATAGAAATGTTCCACCGCGCGCAGGTAGAGCAAGTGACCCTGCTGGAAACCATGCCGGGCGTGCAATGCTGGCGCAAACCGGTGGGCATCGAAAAGGTCGGTCTTTATATTCCCGGCGGCACCGCGCCGCTGTTCTCCACCATCCTCATGCTGGCGATACCCGCCAGGCTGGCCGGTTGCAGCGAGATCGTGCTTTGCACGCCCCCGGGTAAGGACGGCGCCGTGCATCCTGCCGTGTTGTGGGCCGCGCGTTACACCGGTATCACGCAGGTGTTCAAAACCGGCGGTGTGCAAGCCATCGGGGCCATGGCCTACGGCACGGAAAGCGTGCCGAAAGTGTACAAGATATTCGGGCCGGGCAACCAGTACGTCACCTGCGCCAAACAGCTGGTGAACAGCGCCGGCGTAGCGATCGACATGCCGGCCGGGCCCTCGGAAGTGGCCGTGTTCGCAGACGATGCCTGCGTGCCGGCCTTTGTGGCGGCCGATCTGCTGTCGCAGGCGGAGCATGGGGCGGACAGCCAGGTGCTGCTCGTAACCACGTCGGAAGCCGTGATCGCCGCGGTGGAGAAAGAAGTGGCCACGCAGCTGGCGCAATTGCCGCGGAAAAAGCTGGCCGCCAAAGCGCTGGACAACAGCAAGCTGGTGCTGGTAAACGATCGCGACGAAGCGATGGACATGCTCAATGCCTATGCGCCGGAACACCTCATCATGGCCTGCGAGAACGACGAAGCCCTGGCTACCCGCGTGGTGAACGCCGGTTCTGTTTTCCTCGGCAACTATTCCCCCGAAAGCGCCGGCGACTATGCCTCGGGCACCAACCATACGCTGCCCACCAACGGTTATGCCACCGCTTACAGCGGCGTAAGCGTCGACAGCTTCGTGAAAAAGATCACCTTCCAGCGGCTTACCCGCGAAGGGCTGCAGGCGCTGGCCCCGGCCATCGAGGCCATGGCCTCCGCGGAAGGGCTGGAAGCGCACAGGAACGCAGTTTCAATCAGAATAAAAAACTTGTAGTCATATGTTCGACCTGGACAGTATTTTAAGGGACAATATCAAAAGACTCGTACCGTATTCATCCGCCCGCGATGAATTCAAAGGAGAAGCCTCCGTATACCTGGACGCCAACGAAAACAGCTTCGGCTCCCCGCTGCCGGTGAACTATCATCGTTACCCCGATCCGCTGCAATGGAAAGTGAAATACCGTCTCGCCGAGATCAAAGGCGTGCCCCCGCAGAACATTTTCCTCGGCAACGGCAGCGACGAAGCCATCGACATCCTTTACCGCGCCTTTTGCCGCCCGGGTATCGACAACGTGGTGCTGTGCCCGCCCACTTACGGCATGTACGAAGTGAGCGCCAACATCAACGACGTGACCGTGCGCAAAGCCTCGCTCACACCGGAGTTCCAGCTCGACCTCGAAGCCATTCAGAACGCGGTGGACGAGAACACGAAGCTCATTTTCATCTGTTCCCCCAACAATCCCACCGCCAATGCCATCAACCGGCAGGACATCGAGGCGGTGCTCAACAACTTCGACGGCATCGTGGTGATAGACGAGGCGTACATCAACTTCTCCCGGCAACGGTCCTTCATACAGGAGCTCACGGAATACCCGAACCTCGTGGTGATGCAAACGCTGTCCAAAGCCTGGGGCCTGGCCGCGCTGCGGGTGGGCATGGCTTTCGCGAGCGAGGACATCATCAACGTGTTCAATAAAATAAAGCCGCCCTACAACATCAACCAGGCTTCGCAGGAGCTGGCGCTGCAGGCCCTGGACAATATCGACCAGGTGAACGCCTGGATCAAAGAAACGGTGGAAGAGCGCGCCAAACTGGAAGCCGGGCTGGTGAAGCTGCCCATCGTGGAGCAGGTATACCCCAGCGACGCGAACTTTTTATTAGTGAGAACGGTGGATGCGAAAGGCATTTACAACCGCCTCGTGCAGGACGGCATCATCGTGCGCGACCGCTCGAAAGTGGAGCTGTGCGCGGGAAGCCTTCGCATCACCGTCGGCACGCCGGAAGAGAATGTAACTTTGCTGAATACCCTGAAGAAAATATAGTCATTCACAAGAGGCGGACGGACTACGGGTCCCATCCGCCCGATAAAAGAAATAGAGCACGTGAAACGCGTATTATTCATAGACCGCGACGGCACCATGATCCGCGAAGTGCCGCCCACATACCAGATCGACTGTCTCGAAAAAGTGGAATTTTACCCGAAAGTATTCACCTACCTCGGGAAAATAGCCAGGGAGCTGGATTACGAGCTGGTATTGGTGAGCAACCAGGACGGGATGGGTACGGATTCTTTCCCCGAACCTACTTTCCACCCGCCGCACAACCACATCATCCGCACGTTCGCCAACGAAGGCATCGTGTTCGCCCGCGAGCACATCGACGTATCGCTGCCCGCGGACAACAAACCCACGCGCAAGCCGGGTATCGGCATGCTCGGCCAGTATTTCACCCCGGAATACGATCTCGCCAGCTCCTTCGTGATCGGCGACCGCATCACCGACGTAAAGCTGGCCCAGAACCTCGGCGCAAAGGCCATCTGGCTCAATGAAGGCACTGGTCTTGGCGAAGCCGAAATAAAAGGCGACGACGGCCTGAAAGACGTGATTGCCCTCGAAACCACGGACTGGGCGAAGATCTACGAGTTCCTCAAGATCGGCCTTCGCACTGTGAGCCACACCCGCACCACCAAAGAAACGGACATCTACATAGAGCTGAACCTTGACGGCAAAGGCCAGGCGGACATCCAAACCGGTCTTGGCTTTTTCGATCACATGCTCGACCAGATCGCCCGCCACGGCAGCATCGACCTGACCGTGCGCGCCAAAGGCGACCTGCATATCGACGAGCACCACACCATCGAAGACACCGGTATTGCGCTGGGAGAAGCCTTTGCCATGGGGCTTGCGGACAAAAAAGGCATGGAACGCTACGGTTTTTGCCTGCCCATGGACGATTGCCTGGCACAGGTGGCCATCGACTTCGGCGGCCGCAACTGGCTGGTTTGGGACGCGGAATTCAAACGCGAGAAGGTAGGCGACATGCCCACGGAAATGTTCTTCCATTTCTTCAAATCCTTCTCCGACGCGGCCCGCTGCAACCTGAACGTCAAGGCGGAAGGGGAAAACGAGCACCACAAGATCGAAGCCATTTTCAAGGCTTTCGCCAAGGCGGTGAAAATGGCGGTGAAGCGCAACCCGGACAATATGCAATTGCCCAGCACCAAAGGCGTACTGTAAGATGAAGAAAATAAAATTTGCATTTTCCATGAAAAGCCCTCATATTTGCCCTCACAATGCAAATGAACAACACATACAAACTTTGGTGGCACGCAGGCAATTTCTCCGCTGTGTAGCAGTGCCGTGTTTGTATTGAACATACTAAAAAGAAGGCTCGCTGTACACAGCGGGCCTTCTTCGTTTTCAGCCGGTCCCGGCCGGCGGGAGAATAACATGACACCGCAAGGTGCCATGCGGCCAATGAAAAAGACAAATATGTACGCATGACATCGCAAGATGCCATTCGACCAATAAAAAGACAAACTTGAACGAATGACTTCGAAGATGCCATTCGACAATTGAAAAGACAAACTTGAACGAATGAAACAAATTCAGGTAAAAACAAAGTCAAAAAAGATGCTCGCTGACGTGTTCACCCCCGTCAGCATTTACCTCCGCATCCGCGACAAATTCCCCGGCTCCATCCTCCTGGAAAGCACGGATTCCAACGCCGGCGACAATAGCTGGTCGTTTATCGGGATCAAGCCCATCGCCGGCATCGAAGTGACCTCCACCGACATCTTCGAGTTCAAATACCCCGGCCAGCCCGTAGAGCACAAGCAGCTCTCCAGCAAAGCCGCCGTGCTCAAAGAAATGGACGCCTTCCTGAAAAGTTTCGTCTTCACCGAAAAATCCCCCGTGCCCTTTGGCGAAGGGCTCTACGGCTACAGCACCTACGATTCCGTGCAGTTCTTCGAAAAGATCAGCTTTCAAAAACGCCCGGCCGCAGGCAACACCATCCCGCTCATGCGCTACCGTTTTTACCAATACGTGATCGCCATTAACCATTTCAAGGACGACATGTACCTCATCGAAAACCAGGTAGACGGCCAGGAAAGCGAGTTCGACTTCGTGGAGTCGCTCATCCGCAACAAGGATTTTCCCATGTACACGTTCACCGGCAAAGGCGAGGAGCAAACCAACATGACGGACGAACAATACATGGAAATGGTGGAAAAAGGCAAACAGCACTGCTTCCGCGGCGACGTATTCCAGATCGTGCTGTCCCGCTCGTTCCACCGCGAATTTGCCGGCGACGAGTTTAACGTCTACCGCGCGCTGCGTTCCATCAATCCTTCCCCTTACCTTTTTTATTTTGATTACGGCGATTACAAGCTGATGGGCTCTTCGCCCGAAGCGCAGCTCATCATCAAAGACCGGAAAGCCGTGATACACCCGATAGCAGGCACTTTCAGGCGCACCGGCAACGACGAGCAGGACAAGCAGCTCGCCGGCCAGTTGCTGGAAGACCCGAAGGAGAACGCGGAGCATGTGATGCTGGTAGACCTCGCGCGCAACGACCTCAGCCGCTATGCGAAAAACGTGGAAGTGGAAACCTACCGGCAGATCAAATATTACTCGCACGTGATCCATCTCGTGAGCGAAGTGACCGGTCAGCTGGAACCCGGCAACAGCCCGTTCGATATACTGGCGGCCACTTTCCCGGCAGGCACGCTTTCCGGCGCGCCGAAATACAAAGCGATGGAGCTGATAGACAGCTACGAGCCCACCGCGCGCGGGTTTTACGGCGGCTGCGTGGGATTCGCGGGTTTTAACGGCGACTTCAACCACGCCATCATGATCCGCTCCATCCTCAGCAGGAACAATACGCTGTATTACCAGGCAGGGGCCGGCGTGGTCGCCAAATCCGTCGCCAGCTCGGAATTACAGGAAGTGAACAATAAACTCAATGCATTAAAACAGGCCATTATCCTGGCGCAAAATATCTGATATGAACATCCTGGTATTTGATAATTACGACTCGTTCACCTACAACCTCGTGCACCTCGTGGAAAAGATCATCGGGGGAAAAGTGACGGTGGTAAGGAATGACGAGATCAAACTGGAAGATGTGGACCAATACGACCGGATCATTCTCTCACCCGGCCCCGGCATCCCGGAAGAAGCGGGATTGCTGCTGCCGCTCATCAAACGGTACGCCGCCACCAAACCCATATTCGGCGTGTGTTTGGGCCAGCAGGCCATCGGCGAGGCCTTTGGCGCGAAACTGACCAATCTTACCGATGTGTACCACGGCGTGGCTACGCCCGTCAATATCATTTCCCGCAGCGGCCGCCTTTTCGCCAACCTGCCGGACGAGCTGGAAGCCGGCCGTTACCATTCCTGGGTGGTGGACGAATCCACGCTGCCCGCGGAGCTGGAAGTGACCGCGCGCGACGAACAGGGTTATATCATGGCGCTGCAGCACCGGACATATGACGTTTGCGGCGTGCAGTTTCACCCCGAAAGCGTGCTCACGCCCCAGGGAGAGCAGATACTCCGTAACTGGTTAGGGCTGTAACATCCATAAAAGAACGCACAATGAAAAAGATACTCAATTACCTTTTTGAACATAAAACATTCAGCCGCGAAAGCGCCCGCGAGATATTGACCAATATTTCCAAAGGCGTGTATAACGAAAGCGAGCTGGCGGCCTTTATGACGGTGTTCCTCATGCGCAGCATCACCATCGAGGAGCTGCTGGGCTTCAGGGACGCGCTGCTGGAGCTTTGCGTGCCCGTAAAGCTGGACGATAACGTGCTGGACATCGTGGGCACCGGTGGCGACGGCAAGAACACTTTCAACATCTCCACGCTCAGCTGCTTTCTGGTGGCGGGCGCGGGCGGAAAGGTGGCGAAACACGGCAACTACGGCGTGTCGTCGATCAGCGGCGCATCCAACGTGATGGAAAGCGTGGGCTACAAGTTCAAGAACGACGAAGGAAAATTGCAGCGCGAAATGGCGGAAGCGGGCATCTG
>CBINIO010000125.1:0-9842 GCA_966250725.1 uncultured Chitinophaga sp. | reverse complement strand
AGTTCGCTTTCCACGGCACCCACGTGGCCGGCATCATCGGCGCCATCCGCGGCAACGGTCTTGGTATAGACGGCATTGCGGACAACGTGCGCATCATGGCCGTGAAAGTGGTGCCCGAAGGCGACGAACGCGACAAGGACGTGGCGCTCGGCATCCGTTACGCGGTGGACAACGGCGCGCAGATCATCAACATGAGCTTTGGCAAAGGTTTTTCCCCGCAAAAAGAATGGGTGGACGACGCCATCCGCTATGCGCAGGAAAAAGGCGTGCTGCTTATACATGCCGCAGGCAACGACAATGCGAACAACGACGAAGTGGAGAATTACCCGAAAGATACCTTTAACGACGGCAAGGAAGCCGACAACATGATCACCGTGGGCGCGTCCGGCAACGGCCGCACCGGCAGCAAGATCGCGGGCTTCTCCAACTACGGCAAAAAAGAAGTGGACCTGTTCGCGCCCGGCGTGCAGATCTACTCCACCATTCCCGGCGGCAACAAATACGGCAGCGCGAGCGGCACCAGCATGGCGGCGCCCGTAGTGGCCGGCGTGGCGGCGCTGGTATTGTCCTACAATCCCGACCTCAGCGCGCGCCAGCTGAAAGAGATACTCGAAAAAACCGCCACTCCCCTCCCCGACGGCGATATGGTGAACAAACCCGGCGCAAAGGACGAAGAGATCTCTTTCTCCGAGCTTTCGAAATCCGGCGGCGTGGTGAACGTGTACGAAGCGTTGAAGCTTGCGGCCAAAACCAAGGGCGAGAATAAAAAGAACAGGGCGAGAATGCCGCGCGCAATAGACTGACGAATCATGCTATGGTATAAAAGAAGGGACGTGCCGGATCCGGTACGTCCCTTTTTGCATATAAGCATTATGCCCCGCGACCGCTCATATCTTTAATATTCCCTTCCATTCAACGTCCATCATCATACACCGATCATATTTTGCAGGAAATGCATCAATTCCCCAAGGATCACGTCCGTAATTTTACCCCGCAGCAGCCATCATCATACAAGGCACATTGATCGCCGCGCCCGGTTCCACGTTTGATGGCGCGCATTCCTGACTATTATCAACCTTAACTCCGTTCCACTATGAAACACATTTCCATTCCATTTTTTGCATTATTTTTCCTGGTGCTTGCTTTTACGCGGGCATCCGGGCAGGACGTTTACATCAATCTCTCCGCGCCGCGTCAAACCGTTGACGGCGCAGGTTTCTGTCATGAAGGCGACCGGCAGAACGGGAATTATTACATTCTCGACCAGCGCATCCAGCAGATGCTGGACAACAACATGTCGCTGTTCCGCGACATGCTCCCCAACAAAACCTGGGAGCCTTCCAAAGGCGTTTTTAACTACAACGACGACCGCGTGCTCAATTGCATCAAAAGGCTGAAGATCATGCAGGACCGCGGTATCAAGACCATTCTCGGCATCTGGGACGTGCCCGACTGGCTCGTCAGCAATCCCTCCGCGGGCAATAACCGGAAGATCAACAACTTCGATGACTTCGCCTGGTTCATCACTTCCTTCCTCCTTCATGGCAAAAACAATTACAATCTCACCGTGGATTATCTGGATGTGAATGAAACACGCACTTCCGGCATCAACATTTCCATGACCGCGCAGGAATACATTACGCTGATACAGAAATGCCAGGCGCTGTTCACCGCCAACGGCATCCAGACAAAGATCAACCTCGGCAGCGTACTGCTCTGGGACATCCAGTATTGCAAGGACATTTACAACGCCGTTCATACGCTTTCCGCGGCAGGCCATCCTTCCTGGCACACTTACCGCGGCGGCAGCACCACGGGGCGCGAGCCGATCTCCTACTGGGAAGGCTGGGGCGCCTGGCGGCAAACCATCGACCGCAATCTATGGGGCACCGAAACCGACTACGACGCCTATTATTGGGAAAACCCGCAGCGGCTTACCTGGCAGGGCGTGGAAGAAATGGCGGTGATGTATTACCGCAATTATTACGTGGCGCGCATGTCCACTTCCGCAGGCTGGTTCTGGCGGCCGGACTGGCCTTCGCACAACGTGCATCTCGCTTACATGCGGCATTTCGAGCCGGGCGGCCAGGTGGTGGAAACCAGCCAGCCCGACGGGGATGTAATGACGGTGGCGTACAAACACGAAGCCAATAACAAATTCGTGATACAGGTGGTGAACCAGTCGTCCTCCGCCAAAACCGTGAGTTTCCACGGCGTTCCGGCCAGCCAGCCGCTTACGTTGGTGCGTACCAGTGAGGCTGGCGACCGGTCAAATAACGTCGGCGACTACACGCCGAATGGTTCCGTGCTGACGGTTACGCTGCAGGCCAACAGCTTCAACACATTTTACGGCGAGCTGGGGCAGGCGAACCCTCCCGCCGGGCCTGTTACCGTGTATGAGGATTGTCCTTTTGCGGGCGCGGCGGTAGCGCTGTCGCCCGGTGACTATACGCAGGCGCAGCTGCAAAGCCTGGGCATGCAGAACAACAGCATTTCGTCGGTAAAAGTGCAAAGCGGCTATAAAATAACGCTCTATGCGGACGACAACTTCACCGGCGCTTCGCTCGAGCTTACCGCGGACGATGATTGTATCGTGGACAACAGCTTCAACGACCTCGCTTCCTCCATCCGCGTGAGCAGCGTGACCGGCAGCCCGAACCTGGCGTACAACCGGCCCGTTTTCACCACTTCCAACGAAAGCGCCTCCCTTGCCGGGCAATACGCCGTGGACGCGGACGGCAACACGCGATGGTCGAGCGCGTACGCCAACAATCAGTCCATCGTGGTGGACCTCGGCGCGAACTATTCGGTGAACCGCGTGCGGCTTGCCTGGGAAACGGCGTACGCCAAAGATTACCAGATACAGTTCTCCACCGACAACGCCACCTGGACCACCGTGCGAGAGTTCTGGGGCAAATCCAGCGCCGCGGCGGACGACCAGACGGGGTTAAGCGGCACCGCGCGGTACGTAAAAGTGTATTGCATCAACAGGGCCACGCAATACGGGTTTTCGCTGTATGAATTTGAAGTGTACGGCTCCCCGCAAAGCGGCTCGCTGATGGCGGCCGCGCCGGATATTACTATTGCCGGCAAAGCGCCCGGCGAAACGAAGCAGGACGGCATCGTGGCCTGGCCGAGCCCCACGCGCGGCATTCTGAAAGTACAGCTGCCGGCTGACTGGAAAAAAGGATGCAAGCTGCAGCTGATCAACAGCACGGGCAAAGTGCTGCTGCAAAGGCAGATCGACGGCGGCAGCGAAGCGCTGGACCTTTCGCCGTTCCCTTCCGGCTGGTACCTGGTGCATGTTGAAAGAGGCGGCAAACAGCTTGTAACGCGGGTGATCAAGGAATAATGCCAAAGCGGCCGGGCTGGATCGTTATGTTACCCGTCCGGCCGCTTTTTTATTCAGCAGCGTTTTTTCCGTTTCATCCACCCGTTTCCTCATTTCATGCAGCACTTTGTTGGGCGTGAACGTTTTCATCCGCAATTTGCGGCCACCTGAAAAATAATGTTCACCCCAAAACAAAGTATCATGAAAAGGAAATTATGGTTATGCTGCGCCGTGCTCGCCGCGCTGACCGCTTGCTCAAAAAAGGATAAGGACAACCGGCCTTCCGCCGCAACAAAGTACCTGACCGCCATGACGGAACAGTCAAATGGTCTCAGCTCCAGCTACACGCTTACTTACGACGGCAGCAACCGTCTTACCGCCTACGTGGAAAAAGGAGCAGGCGCGATAACCACCTCCCGGGAACTTACGTACGACGCCGCCGGCAAGCTGGCAAAGCTGAAGAACGATCACCCGGAAGAAAACACTTATGAAGAATATACGTTTAAGTACGATGCGGCCGGCGTTCCGGAAAGCTACATCCGCCAGGTGTCCGACGACGATGGTTTAAAAACTACCATCACCGGCGCATATACCATCACCAGCGGCAAAGTAACGCGCATCACGGAAACGGATATGGACCCGGAAAACCACATGGTGACGAACATGGATTTCACCTATGCCGGTCATAACGTTACGAAAGTGACTTCCACCGTCAATGGCGGGCAGGGCTTGACTTCCGTGGTGGAAGTGACGCATGGCAGCAGGAAGAACCCGCTGCATCCCGGTCTGCAGCTGCCGTACGCGATGCTGGCCGATCTAGCGCTGGAAACGTATTCCGAGAACGAGATCATCAGCATCAAATCTTACATCGGCAACATGCTGCAAATATCGTACACCAATACTTACCGGTATGATGCGGACGGCTACCCCGTTTCATCTGAACAACGCGAAGAAGGCAGAGACGAAGTCACCAAAACGACCTATCAATACCGCTAAAACCCGCTGCCATTCTGAATTGGCATCATTCATTTTTTATAACGCAAGGCACGCGACGCTCATCGTGCGCCTTGCGTTTTTTGTAGAATACGAGCGATTGCTTATACTTTATTAACGTTTCTTTTTTATTCTCGATATTATATTCTACTTTGGTTAAAGGTTGAAAAGTGCAACCGTTGTTGTTTGATGATGTATGATTAACCTTAAAGGCTGAGCAGAATTACAGACCGAATCCAGTTGTGAAAATTTCATTTCTTTTTTCAAATTAACCACCAGGGCCGCCGGTGTGCTGTTGTTTACGCCTATGGCGCGAAACATGCTGTGCTGGCGTGTTTGCGGCCCCTCGTAAAAACCGTTTCTCATATATAAACTGATCTTTCAGGTCCGGTAAATACCCGGACATGACATCGTTATGAATTCCACCGGCGGCGCTCCCGCACGGAAAGGGCTCTCTATTGTTCAACCAAAAAAAAATCAGGTCCGCGAAAAATTGGCTATCAACTAAAATCAATTCTTAACCTAACAATTCTCGTATGAAAACAAGGCTCATTACGTGCCTGGCCTGCCTATGCATGCCTGTGCTTCTCTGCGTGCCGTTTACGAAAACGTTTGCGCAGCAAAAGCTCCCCGTCATCGGCACGGTTACGGACACTTCGGGCGCACCGTTGCCCGGCGTCACCGTGATGGTCACCGGCACCAAAACCGGCACGGCCACCGACGTTAACGGCAAATTCGTGCTGGACGTATCGCCCGGCGCGCTGCTCGCATTCAAGTTCGTCGGGTACCGCGGCGACAGCGTAAGGGTGACGGCGCAAAACCGCGTGCTGTCCATCGTGATGCGCTCCGCCGAAACCATGTTGTCCGATTTTGTCGTGACGGCATTCGGTAAAAAACAGATCAAGGAATCGGTCGTAGGTTCCGTATCCACCATTAAGCCCGGCGACCTGCGCACGGCCGGCAGCAACCTCACCAACGCGCTCGCGGGACAGGTGGCGGGTGTAATCGGCTTCCAGCAAAGCGGGCAGCCGGGGCTGGACAATTCCAACTTCTTCATCAGGGGCGTCACCACCTTCGGCTACCGGCAAAACCCGCTCATCCTGATCGACAACGTGGAGCTGACGCCCAACGATCTCGCGCGTTTGCAGGTGAACGACATCGCCAGCTTCTCCATCCTCAAAGACGCCAGCGCCACCGCGCTCTACGGCGCCCGCGGCGCCAACGGCGTGATACTCGTTACCACCAAGGAAGGCAAGGCCGGCAAAACGAGCCTCAACCTCATCCTGGAAAACGCCATTTCCCAGCCTACCAGGACCATACGGCTGGCGGACCCGATCACCTACATGAAACTCTACAACGAAGCCAGCACTACCCGCGATCCGCTGCAACCCATCGTATTCGACGCGGACAAGATCTACAACACCGAACAAACGATGAAAAACGCGCCGGGCAACAATCCTTTCGTATACCCCGCCGTGGACTGGCTGGACATGCTGTTCCGCAAATCCTCCACCACGCAGCGCGCCAATCTCAATATCAACGGCGGCGGCGATATCGCGCGTTATCTCGTGTCCGGCTCTTTCAGCAACGACAACGGCATGCTGAAAAGAAGCGCCGCTAACAATTTCAACAACAACATCAGCTACAAGAACTACCAGCTGCGGTCGAACGTAAACGTGAACGTGACCAAAACCACCGAAATGGTGCTGCGTCTCTGGGGCAACTTCAACGATTACAGCGGCCCAGTTACGAACGACGCCTCCTTTTCCTCCGACCTGTACAGCGCCGCGGTGCATACCAGCCCCGTGCTGTTCCCCGCGTATTACGAGCCCGATTCGGCCAACCTGCTCACGCAGCACATCCTGTTCGGCAACTCCAGCCAGGTGGGCAGCAGCAACGGCGGCGTGGGTTATTCCAATCCTTACGCGCAAATGCTGAGAGGCTATAAACGGTTTTCGGAATCGCGCATGTCCGCCACGCTGGAAGTGCACCAGGATCTCGACTTCCTGACCGAAGGTCTCAAGTTCCACGGTTTTTTCAACACCAATCGTTATTCCTATTTCGACAACACGATGGCCTACAACCCGTTTTATTACACCGTGCTGCCGCAGGATTACAACCGCGCGAAGAACATCTACACGCTCACCTGGCTCAACTCATTGCCCGGCGGCGTGTTCCAGGGCGGCTCCGGCTCCGGCAACAACGGCGCGGCCACCGAGTACCTGATCTATTCCCCCGGCAGGAAAGACGCGAACACCTTCGTGCAGTTCCAGGGGCAGCTTGAATATTCCAAACAGCTGGGCGATCACAACATCGCCGGATCGCTCATCGGCGTGCGCCAGCAAAGGCTCGTAGCCAACGGCGTAGATCCCGCCAATAACCAGCCCAGCCTGCAGTACTCGCTGCCGTACCGCAACCTGAACCTCGCGGGAAGGGTGAGCTATAACTACGCCAACCGTTATTTCACCGAGTTCAACTTCGGGTACAACGGCTCGGAACGTTTTTCGGAAAACAACCGATACGGCTTTTTCCCCACTATCGGCGCCTCGTGGATCGTATCGCGCGAGAAGTTCTGGGAAGGCGCTTTATCGCAGATCGTGAGTTCGCTGAAGCTGCGCGCCAGCTATGGCCTCAGCGGCAACGACGATATCGGGCAGCAAAGGTTCTTTTATCTTTCCGACGTAAACCTCAACTCCGGCAACGGCTCTTCGTTCGGCCTCAACAATATCTACACGCGCAACGGCGTGAGCATCCGCAATTACGAGAACCGCGACGTGACCTGGGAAACGGCGAAGATCCTGAACACCGGCGTTGAAATGACGCTGTTCAAAAACTTCGATTTTATCGCCGAATACTGGAAGCAGGACCGCAGCAACATCGTAATGCAGAGGAACATCCCCAGCAGCATGGGCCTCGAGGCGAGCATCCTCACCAACGTGGGCACCGTGAAGGTGAACGGGCTGGACCTCACCGCCAATTACAACCACGACATCAACCGGAATTTCAGGATACAGTTCATGTCCAACTTTACGTATTCCAAAGGCACGTACGGCACTTATGAAGAGCCCGAGTACGCGGAGCCCTGGCGTTATGTGTCCGGCACCATGCTGGGCCAGCAGCGCGGCTATATCGCCGAGCGCCTTTTCGTGGACGACAAGGAAGCTTCCGCATCGCCCACGCAGCAGTTCGGCGGCAACCCCGTGCGCGGCGGCGACATCAAATACCGCGACCTCAACGGCGACGGGCGCATTACCGTGGCGGACCAGGCTCCCATCGGCCTGCCCACCACGCCGCAGATCATGTACGGCTTTGGTATTTCGCTTAACTACAAAGGGCTTGAGCTGAACGCGCGTTTCCAGGGGCAGTCGAGGGTTTCCTTCTTTATCGACCCGCGTTCCGTGAGCCCCTTCGTGATCCCGCCTTCGCCGCAGATACAAAGCCAGTCGCAGGTATTGCAGGCGTTTGCGGACGATCACTGGTCCGAGGACAATCAAGATCTCTACGCCCTCTATCCCCGGCTGGGCGTGAGCTCGCAGGCCATCGAGAACAACCTCCAGCGCAGCACCTGGTGGATGCGCGACGGCAGCTTCCTCCGCCTCAAAACCGCCGAGATCGGCTACGCGCTGCCCGCCGGCATCCTCAAAAAGATCCACCTGAAATACTGCCGCCTCTACGTGAACGGCATCAATCTTTTCAACATCACCCGGTTCGACCTCTGGGACCCGGAGCTGGGCGGCAACGGCTTTAACTACCCGATCCAGAAAGCCTACAATTTTGGTATCAACGTCAACCTGTAAACCCGGAGCATTATGAAAAACATTTCCATACATACACGCTTCTGCCTGCTGCTGGCCGTATCCGGCATGCTGCTTTTTACGGCGGAAGGCTGTAAAAAATATCTCGATGTAACGCCCGAGAACGTGGGCACCATCGATTACGCGTTCCGCAACCGCAACGAAGCGGAGAACTACCTGTTCACCTGCTACGCCACGCTGCAGGACATGAGCAACGTGATATACGATCCCGGGTTTACCACTTCCGCCGAGATCGTGTACCCGAACGATCTTTCAGAAAGGCCCATCAACGACATCGGTTTCCAGCTCATCCGCGGCACCACGCAGAACATTTCCAACCCCGTGCTCAATTACTGGGACGGCTCCAACAGCGGCATGAGCCTGTTCCAGGCCATCCGCCGCTGCAATATCATGCTGGAGAACATCGACAAGCCCATCGATCTAAGCGATGAGGAAAAGGCGAGATGGATCGCGGAGGTCAAATTCCTGAAAGGGTATTATCATTATTTTCTCGCGAGAATGTACGGCCCTGTCCCTATTTACCGCGTGAACCAGAGCATTACCGCGCCTATCGAAGAGATCAGGGTGAAGCGCGCGCCCGTGGATTCGGTGTTTGATTACGCCGTGCAGATGATGGACGAAGCGGCGGCCGACCTGCCCGTACAGATCGGCAACACGCAGCAGGAGCTGGGGAGGATCACGCGCGTGATCGCCTTGTCCGTAAAGGCCGAAATACTTGCCACGCAGGCCAGCCCGCTGTTCAACGGCAATCCCGATTACGCGCGTTTCCAGAACAAGGACGGGCAGCCGCTTTTTTCCGCTACCGCCGATCCTTCCAAATGGCAAAAGGCGGCGGATGCCTGCAAAGCGGCGATAGATGAAGCCGCAAGCCTGAACATGAAGCTGTACACTTTCATCCAGCCCGCCAACATTCCCAGCCTCGTGGATTCGCTGCGCACGGTGCTCACCATCCAAAACGCCGTTACGGAGAAATGGGATTTCAACGCCGAAGTGATCTGGGCGCTGAACCCGACCTTCGGTTACCAGAGCTATTGCATCCCGCGGCTTACCAACAAGGCCGTGGAAAATTCCACCTCCGCCGCCGGCAGCTTTACCGTGCCGCTGTTCACCACCGACCTGTTCTATACGGACAACGGCGTGCCCATCCACGAAGACAAGACCTGGGACTACGCCCGCCGTTTCGAGCTGCAGACGGGCGACAACGAGAACAGGTATTATATCAAATCCGGTTACGTGACCATCAAAAATAATTTCCGGCGCGAAGCGCGTTATTACGCCAACATCGGTTTTGACGGCGGCGTATGGTTCGGCAACGGCGTTACCGATCAGAAGAACCCGCTTTATATCGAGGCCAAAGGCCCGGATTCAAAGGCCGGCCCGAAAGACCGCGTGCGGATCAACATGCTCGCCATGTGGCCCAAAAAGCTCGTCAATTACCTGACCGTTTTTAACGACGGCGTGCAGCAGGCATCGTACCGGCTGCCCCGCATGCGGCTGGCGGACCTGTTCCTGCTGTATGCCGAATGCCTTAACGAAGCCTCGGGACCGAGCCAGGAAGCCTATCATTACATCGATCTCGTGCGTGAAAGGGCCGGGCTCAAAGGTGTGGTGGAATCGTGGCAGCAGTACAGCGCATCGCCGAACAAACCCGCCACGAAAGAAGGCCTCCGCGAGATCATCCACCGCGAGCGCCGCGTGGAGCT
>CBINIO010000124.1:0-9847 GCA_966250725.1 uncultured Chitinophaga sp. | reverse complement strand
GGTGGCTCGCGTTGCGCCGGCTCAGCCGTTGCCACCCGCTCGGCGGCCACGGGTACGACCCGGTCCCCTGAACCATATCCCTCCATCTTAATCCATCCATATGCGGATTTCCAAAAAGATCATACTGTTTTCACTGCTGGGCCTCTGCCTCGTGTTCACCGCCTTCCGCGACAACGATAAATATTTCCAGATCGCCAAGAACCTGGACATATTCTCCGCTTTCTACCGCGAGCTGAACACTTATTACGTGGAAGAGCTGCCGCCTGAAAAGCTCATGCAGCGCGGCATTGAGGCCATGCTCGAAGAAACGGACCCCTACACCGACTTTGTGCCCGAAGAAGAGCTGGACGAGCTGCGCTTTATGGCCACCGGCCGCTACGGCGGGGTAGGCACCTCCATTTACACCGAAGGCGAATGGACCACCATCACCGACGTGTACGAAGGCAGCCCCATGGCAAAGGCCGGCGTAAAGCCCGGCGACGTGATCGTATCGCTGGACGGGAAAAGCGCGAAGAACATGGAGCAGGAAGAAGTGAGCGGTTTCCTGAAAGGCAATCCCGGCACCGCGCTTTCCATCGTGCTGCGCCACCCTATAACGCAGGAAGAAAAAACCTACCGGATCGTACGGGAAGACATCAACGTAAAACCCGTGAGCTTTACCGGTTACGTCAAAAAAGATATCGGCTTTATCAAAATGACGCAGTTCACCGAGAACAGCGCGGCGCAGGTGCAGGAAGCCTTTGAAAAGCTGAAACGCAACGCCCCGCATCTCAAAGGCCTGATACTCGACCTCCGCGGCAACCCCGGCGGCCTGCTGGAAGAAGCCGTTTCCCTTTCCAATATCTTCATCGAAAAAAATAAGCTCATCGTAAGCACGCGCGGCAAAGTAAAAAGCTGGGACCGCGAATACCGAACCGCGCAAAACCCCGTGGACGTGAACATCCCGCTGGTGGTGCTCACCAGCCGCTCTTCCGCTTCCGCTTCCGAGATCGTGGCCGGCGCCATTCAGGACCTCGACCGCGGCCTCGTGGTAGGCCAGCGCTCCTACGGCAAAGGACTGGTGCAAACCACCCGCCCGCTGCCTTACAACGCCAAGCTGAAAGTGACCACCGCGCGGTATTACACGCCGAGCGGCCGCTGCATACAAGCCATCGATTACAGTCACCGCAACGAGGAAGGCGAAGCCGATTACGTGCCCGACTCCCTCCGCAGATCCTTTGTAACGGCGGGCGGCAGACCGGTGAAAGACGGCGGCGGCATTGAGCCGGACGCGAAGGTGGACAACATGATGCTCAGCCAGGTAGCCATCACCCTGCTGCGCAAACAATACATCTTCGACTACGCCACGCAATACTATTACACCCATCCATCCATCCCCGGCGCCGCGGAGTTCAGTCTTACCGACGCAGCGTTCGACGAATTCGTGAAATTCCTCGACGGCAAGGATTACAGTTATAAAACGCGCCGTGAAGAGGCGCTGGACAACTTCCGCAGCACCGCCAGCCGCGAAAAATATTACGACGGCCTCGCCAAAGAGTTCGAAGCGCTGCAGCAGAAAATGAAACACGACAAAAAGCAGGACCTGCTGCGGCACAAGACCGAGATTAGGCAGCTGCTGGAAGAAGAGATCGTGAACCGGTATTACCCGCAGATCGGGCGGATCGAAAAAAGCCTGAGCTGGGATAAGGACGTGGAAGAAGCCGTGGCGCTCCTCGGCAACCCGGACAGGTATATGCAGCTGCTGGGAAAAAAGAACTAAGCCGATCTTTTTAAAATTTGAAATAACAATTTAACCGTGCGGCAAACATTGCATGGTTAAATTGTTTTTTGTTTTTTTACGGCTCTACTCAAAGCAACCGTATGAAAGCAATCCGTTACGCATCCGCCTGCCTCATCATGGCCCTTGCCGCCTGCTCAGGCTCCAGATCCACAACAGACAAGGCGCAGGAGGCCGCCAATATCAACGTGCTGTGTTATAACATCCACCACGCCAACCCGCCTTCTTCCAAAGACAAGATCGACATACCCGCCATCGCGAAGGTGATCAACGACGTGAAACCCGATGTGGTGGCCCTGCAGGAAGTGGACGTGCATACGGACCGCTCCGGCAAGGACCTGCACGAAGCCGAAGAGCTGGCAAGGCTCAGCGGCATGAAATCGTTCTTCGCCAAAGGCATCGATTACGGCGGCGGCGAATACGGCATCGCCATCCTCAGCCGTTACCCGGTACTCGAAACCCAACGTTACCCGCTCACCACGGTAGCCGGCACCAACGGCGAACCGCGCGTACTGGCGACGGCGTTGCTGGAGCTGCCCGGCGGCCGCAAAGTGCTCATGGCCTGCACCCACCTGGACGCGCAGCGCGGCGACACCAACCGTAGCGTGCAGATAAAAGAGCTGACGGAAATATTAAGCAAACAGCCGTACCCCGTGATCGTGGCGGGCGATCTCAACGCGCCGGAAGGAAGCAGTGTGATCAATACACTTGACGGGCGTTTCCAGCGCAGCTGCAAAAACTGCGCGTTCACCATCCCCGTCGAAAACCCGCGCCGCTGCATCGATTTCATCGCATTTACGCCCGGCAGGTTCGAAACGGTAAGCCATACCGTGATCCAGGAAAAATACGCTTCCGATCATTTGCCGGTGAACGCGGTACTGCGCTTCAAATAAGCGTTGGGATTGGTTTTGCTGAAATTATTCGTTAAATTGAAGGATTGACGGAACCACGTTTATCATCACTATAAAAAGCTAACAGCATATGAGCAATCAATCAAACGGAAACTCCCGCCGCGGTTTTATCACCAAGCTGGCAAAAGGAGTAGTGGGTGCGTCGCTGGTGCCTAACATCATCACGGCGGCAGACAGGAAACGGAGCCTGGAACAGCTTTCCAGGCAGAAAGACCATTACAGCGCCAACGATAACATCCAGATCGCGCTGATCGGCGCGGGCGGCATGGGCAACGCGGACGCGAGCACCGCCATCACGGTGCCCGGCGTAAAGCTGGTGGCAGCCTGCGACCTGTACGACGGCCGCCTGGCGGACGCCAAAAAGAAATACGGCAGCGATATTTACACCACGCGCGATTACAAGGAGATACTGGCGCGGAAGGACGTGGACGCGGTGATCATCGCCACGCCGGACAGCTGGCACAAAGACATTTCCGTGGCCGCGATGAACGCCGGCAAAAGCGTGTATTGCGAAAAACCCATGGTGCATGATATTACCGAAGGCCCCGCAGTAGTGGAGGCGCAGAACAAAAACAAGATCGTATTCCAGGTAGGCAGCCAGGGCGTAAGCTCATTGGGCAACGAAAAAGCCCGCCAGCTGCTGAAAGACGGCGCCATCGGCGAACTTAACTACGCGGAAGGTTTCTGGGCGCGCATGTCTCCCTTCGGCGCATGGCAATACCCCATCCCCGAAGACGCTTCGCCGAAAACGGTGGACTGGGACAGGTTCCTCGCCAACAACACCAAACGCCCCTTCGACCCGCTGCGTTTTTTCCGCTGGAGAAATTACCGCGACTACGGCACCGGCGTTTCCGGCGACCTTTTCGTGCACCTCTTTTCCAGCCTGCACCTCATCACCGGTTCCATGGGCCCCAACAAGATCATGGCTACCGGCGGCCTGCGCTACTGGAAAGACGGGCGTGAAGTACCCGACGTGATGCTCGGCATGTTCGACTACCCGGAAACGGACGTTCACCCGCCCTTCAACCTTTCCCTGCGCGTGAACTTCGTGGACGGCACCGGCGGCACCAATTACCTGCGCATGGTAGGCAGCGAAGGCTCCATGACCGTTGAGTGGGACAAGGTAACGCTGTACCGCAACAAGGCATACGCCGCCACCGACGATCCGCTGCTGCAAACCAAAAAAGCGCAGGAAAACGGCAAACAGTACGTGTACGAAAGAAAAGAAATGCTGGCGCCCGACGAGCTGCAGTACGTGGCCGAAAAAGGTTACAAAGGCGCGCACTTCGATCACTTCTACAACCTGTTCAACGCCATGCGCACCAACGGCAAGGTAAGCGAAGACGCCCTGTTCGGCTACCGCGCGGCCGCGCCTGCGCTGCTTTGCAACGACAGCTATTTCCAGAACAAGATCATGTACTGGGACCCGAAGAACCTGAAAACCGTAAACAAGTAAACCACAGCTAATATAACACCGATGAAAAGATTAGTATTACCTGCGTTTGCCGCAGCGTCCATCGCCCTGGCATCCTGCGGCGGCGGCGCGCAGAAAAATGACAGCAAGGATTCCATCGCCATCGGCAGCGAGAACAAGGCCACCACCGAAGCGCAGCCCAACACGCTCACGGCCGAAGAGCAGGCCGCCGGCTGGAAGCTCCTGTTCAACGGCTCCAACCTCGACGGCTGGAGGATATACAAGAACAAGCCCTCCAATACCTGGGGCGTGGTAGACGGCACTTTGCACTGCACCGGCAGCGCCACCGATAAAAGCGACATGCGCGGCGACCTCATCACCGAAGAGCAGTTCGAGAACTTCGAGTTCGAAGCGGACTGGAAGCTGTCTCCCCAGGGCAACAGCGGCATCCTTTATTTGGTTACCGAAGAGTTCGAGGCGCCGTACATGAGCGGTCCCGAGTATCAGCTGATAGACGATGAGAACTTCCCCGAGAAGCTCGAGGACTGGCAGAAGTCAGGCGCGAACTACGCCATGAACCCGCCTTCCAAGCTGGCCGCCAAACCCATCGGCGAGTGGAACCACACCCGCATCGTGGTGAACAAAGGGCATGTGGAACACTGGCTCAACGGCGAGAAAGTGGTGGACACGCAAATGTGGACGCCCGAATGGGAGAAAGAAAAGGCCACGGGCAAATGGAAGGACTTCAAAGGCTACGGCACCGCCAAAAAAGGCCACATCTGCGTACAGGACCATGGCGCCGAGATCTGGTTCAAAAACGTGAAGATCAAAACGCTGTAATCGGGATCATAAAAAATATAGAGGCCGGCCGGAGGTTGACATTACCTCACGGCCGGCCTCTTTTTTATTTTCCTTTCCCGTCATTTTAATTTTGTATTTTATCCCTGAAAACAACCAATATCAGATCCGCGCACGTTATATAATCATTAATTCAGGACGGTCTGCATACATTCTGTTTCCCGCGTATGAAGCCAGCAGCAAGATTTTGCGGATACACGGCAAAATTCCGGCCGGGCCGGGCTTATACGGCGGCATATACATTTCTTGACGACCATATTATTTTTACAACCTAAATCAATGTGATGTTCGCTCATAATACGCATATTGAACCCGGTCTGTTAAAAGCTGTTTCCGATGGCGATGAGAAAGCTTTCAGCGAGATCTTTCATCAATACCGCAACAGGATCTATGCCATCGCTTTTAAACTGACGGGCTCCGAGGCCCTTGCCGAAGAAGTGCTGCTGGACGTGTTCCTGAAGGTTTGGCTGAAGCGGGACCAATTGCCGCATATCACACATTTCACCGCCTGGCTTTTTACCGTTACCCGCAACCATATTTTTAACCTGCTGAAACAAACCGCCCTGAAAATGGCTGCCGCGCCGCTGGCGGAGCATGAGGAGTATCTGCCGCCAAACGGGGACGATCCCGCCGCCATTTTACAGGAAAAAGAATACCGCCGCCTGCTGCACCAGGCCGTGGACCAGCTGCCGGCGCAGCAGAAAAAAGTATACCATCTTATAAAAGAGCACGGCATGAAGCGGGAAGAAGCCGCCGTGGAGCTCAACCTTTCCCCCGAAACCGTAAAACGCCACCTGTCGGAGGCCATGCAGTTCATCAGGGTATATTGTATTTCCCACCTGGGGGTGTATGGGGCCCTTATTATTATGAAAGGATTGCTGTGATAAAATTTTTTTCTTCCCGCTGACCCATTCCCATTTTTTTATTGTCTCCTTTTATAGAACGCATCCCCTATGTCCAGACTCGACGGGTTATTTACAAAGTATATCAACGGTTCATGCACGCAGCAGGAAAAGCGGGAGCTTTTTGCCCTCATTGCCCTGCCGGAGAACGATGCGGCCCTGAAGGCGCTGCTGGACCGGCTTATAGCGGGAATGGACGATGAGAAGGAAGTGGACGCCGCGCGCGCGCAGGAAATATTGTCCGTTATTTTAAAAGCCGGTACGGGGAAAAAAACGCGGGGCAAAACGTACAGGTTGCTGGGCCGTGCGGCCGCGGCCGCCGCGGTGCTGGCATTGATGGTTACAGGTATCCGGTATTTTCAGCAGGCGAAGGAAACGACCGCGCCTGCCGCAAGCCCGGTGGCGCAGGACATTCCCGCCGCGGTAAGCGGCGCGGTGCTGACGCTGGGGGACGGGAGCAAAATTTCGCTGGACAGCGCGGCGCAGGGCGTGATCGCCAACCAGGGCGGCACACAGGTGACGATGGGCAAAGGCGCGGTAACCTACAACAGCAGCCAGTCAACGGCGGTTTCTTTTAATACGCTTCATACGCCGCGCGGCCGCGTGTTTCACATCACGTTGCCCGACGGTTCGGATGTATGGCTCAATGCCGCCAGCAGCTTGCGTTACCCAACCAGCTTCGAGAGCGTGGACAGAACGGTGGAGCTGAGCGGCGAAGCCTATTTCAATATCAGCCCGCAGGCGGAGAAACCATTCAGGGTAAAAGCGGCGGGGCAGGAAATAACGGTGCTCGGCACCGGCTTTAACGTAAGGGCCTATAACGATGACGCGCAAACGGCCACCACCCTGCTGCACGGCAAAGTGGCCGTGAACGGCGCCGTTTTGCAGCCGGGGCAGCAGGCGCGCACGCAAAAGGACGGCCCGGTGAAAATAAGCCGGACGGATACCAGCCAGGTGATGGCCTGGAAAAACGGCATGTTCAATTTTGAAAACGTGGGGATCGATGAAGTGATGAAACAGCTGGAGCGCTGGTACGACATAGACGTCGTGTATGAAAACGGCATACCCGCCATGCAATTCGGCGGAAAAATAGAACGCAGCCTCAGCCTCATGCATATCACCCGGATACTGGAAATTTCCAATGTGCATTGCAGGCTGGAAGGAAGAAAACTGATCGTCACACAATAACTCATTTTTCAGGAAAGGCACGCAACCGTAACCGAAGGTTAGGGACGGAACGCCTATGCATTTAAAATCCGTAAAACGAACATGTTGCCAATTAACTATCGCACTACAGTAACATTGCCGGCCCTGGACGGACGACCGCCCTCCCCGCCGGTTTTCAGCAAACAAAAACTACTGGTCATGAAACTGATCGCCATGTTGGTCACCGTGCTGTGCCTGCAGGTCCAGGGCAAGGTTACCGCCCAGACCGTTACGCTCAGCGGGAAAGACCTTTCTTTCAGGGAAATTTTTACCCGGCTTGAAAAACAGACGGGCTACGTGGTTTTTTACAACCAGGCACTGCTGGCCAAAACCACGCCGGTAACGGTGAATGCGCGGAATATGCCGCTGGAGACGTTCCTGCATACTGTCATGGACGGTCAGCCCATCGATTACGAGATCAGCAGCAAAACCATCACCATCAAAGCGCGCGCGCAAAAAGCGGCCGTCACCCCGCCAGCCGTTGCGGACCCGCCGCTGAAAGGGAAGGTAACGGATGAAGAAGGCAATCCGCTGCCCGGCGCCACCGTGTCTGTAGCCGGCACTACGCGCGGCGTGCAGACCAATGTGAACGGCGAGTTCAGCATTGCGGCAGGCAAGCAGGACGTGATCTTTATTTCATACCTCGGGTTTGAAAGAAAAGCGCTGCCCGTAAAAGATATCAAATTGCCGCTGGTGGTGAAGCTGACGCCCTCCAAAAAAAGCATGAACGAAGTAGTGGTGATCGGTTACGGCAGCGTTACCAAAAAAGATCTTACCGGCGCAGTGTCCACCGTAAAAGTAGCGGACCTGGCGGACGTGCCGGTAAACCGCGTGGACCAGATGCTGCAAGGCCGCATTGCCGGCGCGGAGTTCGTATCCACCACCGGCGAGCCCGGCGCCGGTACGTCCGTGCGCATCAGGGGCACCCGTTCCATTACCGCCAGCAACGAACCGCTGTATATCGTGGACGGTCTGATGGACGCCATCACCAACCTCAACGAGCTGAACCCCTCGGACATCGCGGGCATCAGCGTGCTGAAAGACGCTTCTTCCACCGCCATTTACGGCTCCCGCGGCAGCAACGGCGTGATCATCATCACCACCAAAACCGGCGGCAACAAAACCGGCAAAACGAATTTCACGCTTCGCAACGACGTGGGTTTTTCCGAGCTGCCGCGTTATCTCGATCTGATGAACGCCACGGAATTCGCCCAGCTGCAGAACGACCGTTTTTATTTTTCCAGAACGGCCAACCAGACGAGGCCGCTGGAAGAATATCCCTATCCCGATCCGCTGGCGCTTGGCGAAGGCACCAACTGGACCAAAGAGATCACCCGCCGCGCGCCTTACCAGAACCTGACGTTTTCCGCTTCCGGCGGCGACAAGGCCACGCAGTATTATTTCTCCGCGAACTTCAACAACAACCAGGGCATCATCCTCAACAGCGGCATGAAACGTTACCAGGTGCGCCTCAACCTCGACAGGACCATCAGCAAGTTCGTGAAAGCAGGCGTACGTTTTAACTACTCCAACGTAGACAGGGCGCTGAACAATGCCGACGTAGGCACGCAAACGCTCTGGTACCGCTCCACCATCTTTCTCGCGCCGACCATTCCGGCTTATAAGGAAGACGGGAGCCTGAACGACTGGAACTCCCAATGGTACAGCGGCACATTGTTCGATTCGCCGCTGGCGAACGCCCTGCTGAAGAAAAACGACCAGCTGGAAAAAAGCCTCAGCTCGATGGCGTACATCGAGATAAAACCCATCAAAGAAGTGATGATCCGCTCCACCGTTTCGTATTCGGACTTTGCGCGGAGCAACGACCGTTATTATCCTTCCACGCTGCCCACCCGCATCAACGCCAAGTCCGGCGGGTATGCGTACAAAAGCAGCTACTCGGCGAACAACCTGCTGAACGAAAATACCATCACGTATAAAAAAACGCTGAACAAATACCATACGTTCGATGTGATGTACGGGTTTACCGTGCAGCGCAGAACATACAACAACATGACCGCAAGCGGGCAGGGGTATTTTATCGACGATATTGAGAACAACGACATGGGCGCTCTGCCGTCCAAGGAAACGATCGCGCTGGGCTCCTCGCTCGAAACGCTGGGCAGGATGAGCCACCTGGCGCGCATGAACTACAACTACCGGGGCCGTTATTATTTCACGGCCACCATGCGGCGCGACGGGGCGTCCAATTTCTCGGCGGACAACAAATGGGCCTTCGTCCCTTCGGCCGCCTTTAAATGGAACATAAGCAACGAGGAGTTCATGAAACGTTTCTCGAAGCTGAGCGAGCTTTCGCTGCGCCTGAGCGGCGGCACTTCCGGCAACGACGCGATTTCCCGTTACCAGTCATTGTCACGCCTGTCCTCCACTACCGGCGGCTACATCTTCAGCGGGGCGCAGCCGGTGGCGTATTATCCTTCCCGTATTTCCAACGAAGGGCTTACCTGGGAAAAGACCACCACCTTCAACGCCGGGCTCGACCTTTCGTTTTTCAACAAACGGCTGGACATCGTGGTGGACGCCTACCGCAGCACCACTTCCGACCTGCTGCTCACCGTGCAGCTGCCTACCCAAACGGGTTACGGCTCACGGCTCGCCAACATCGGCAAAACTTCCAACCGCGGCATCGAGCTGACGGTGAACCATGAAAATATCCGCCGCAAAAACTTCAGCTGGTCCACCTCGTTCACCGCCGCGCACAATACGCAGCGCGTGGAAGACATCGGCGGGCTGGACAGGGTGTCCGTATACGACAACC
>CBINIO010000123.1:0-9930 GCA_966250725.1 uncultured Chitinophaga sp. | reverse complement strand
CATGATGAACCGTTTTATTGCCCTTGCACTCACTCTCGTCATTTCCGTTGCGCTCGTTCCCCGTCCGCTGCTCGCGCAGCAGCCGGCGCCCGCAGCCACCGCAACGGATTACAGCGCACCACTCGCCGCCATCGAAAAAACGATCGACTTCACGGTACAACTGGCGCTGGACAACAACAAAGGCATCGACATCCACCTGCACGAATCGGGCGAGTCAGGGCTGAAAACGGTGGAATACCTCATCAAAAAAGTAACCGAAAATCCCGCGCTGAAACACAAAACATTCCTCAGCCATTGCTTTGTGCTGGGAAGGATCGATAAAGTGAAGCAGGAGCAGATCGCAGAACAGCTGGGCGCCGCGGGCATCGGCATCGTTTCCACCATACCGTTCGGACGGCTTATCATGCCCATTCCCACTCTTTACAAACACAACGTAACCGTCATGACGGGGAACGACAGCATTATCGACCATTGGAACACGTTCGGATCGGGCAGCGTGCTGGAGAAAGCCCATACCATGGCGCAGTTGTACGGCTATTCCAGCGAGTTCCTGCTTTCCAGGAGCCTGAAGCTGGCTACCGGGAATGTGCTCCCGCTGGATGACAAGGGCGCGCAGCAATGGCCTAAAGCCGGCGATGCGGCAAACGTGGTGCTGATCGATGCAAGCTGTTCTGCGGAAGCGGTGTCAAGGATCTCGCCGGTAAGGTCGTTGATCCATAAGGGGCAGATCGTGTATTGATATGCTTTGCTAGGACGGCGGCCCTGAAAGCCAGCCTTTCATGCCTCTTTCTTCCGGCGTTCCCGGCAGGATATTGTCGAGCATAAAGGCCCAGAGGCCGGATACCAGCATGGGAGTAGCCAACACGACATTCAGAAATACCATCAGGGAAGTGTTCTCCAGCTTGATGGGATTTTTTTCCATGTACGAAGGCAGCGTCAGGCCTAACATCAGGGATGTCCCGATCAGTATCTGGTTGCGGGAGACATTTATTTTGGCCCTTAATACCAGCTCCAGGCCCGTCATGGCTAAAATACCGAAGGCAGTCAGGTAAACGGAGCCGAGGATGACCTCCGGTATCTCGGCCATGATGGCGCCCAATTTACCGATCACGCCGATGCAAAGCAGGATGATTCCCGCCACCACGCATACAAAACGGCTGGCAATGCCGCTTAGCCTGATCACGCCGATATTCTGCGAGAAGGTGGATGTAGCGCTCCCGCCCAAAACACTGGAAATGATACTGCCGATGCCTTCGGCGGCGATCCCGCGGCTGATCCGCTTCACTTTCGGGGGATCGCTTTCGGTTACTTTTGAAAGCGCCATGTAGTCGCCAAAAGACTCAAGCGATGCGGTCAGGTAAGGAATAGACATCGCGAAAATAAATCCCAGGTTAAATTTCGGCGCGCCCCATGGAAAGAACCCGGGAAGCGTGATCCATTTGCTTTCCGCGATCGCCTTAAGATCGACATACATAAAATGTTTTTCAGGAAACCATTCCAGCCAGGTCCCCAGAATGGCGACAGCATAAGCGATAATTACGGCAAGGAACAAGGACATGGTCCTGGCCGTAATGCCAAAGGCGAAACTAAAAAAGATCACCAGCGCAATGACCACGATAGCATAATGCCAGGCGCCGCCGATAAACTCGGTGATCACCGGCCATAAGCCAAGCCCGATCATCATGATGATGATCCCCACGGTCATGGGAGAAATAACGCGGCTCAGCCATTTCATAACGTTGAAGAAACCCAGGCTGGCCTGGAACACCGCCCCGATCAGCAATGCTCCCCCGAGATACTGCATGGTGACCAGCGGATCCGCATACAGCGAAACGCCTAAAGAACCCAAAGCGAGATAAGCCGGTATGTGGCCCGAGGTAGAGCCCTGTATCGTAGGCAGGCGTATTCCGAGCGTCACCTGGATAATGGTTGCAATCCCTACCGCCACATTGATATAACCGATGAGCAATCCAATCTGCGAACTGCCGAGACCTACCGTTGTTCCGATAATTACGGCTGTAGTGATGCTTCCCAGGATCATGGCAAAGATGTGCTGAAAACCGTAAATGATCGATTTGCCGATGGGCGGCCTTTCATCCATTTGATAGGCTAAGCCGCCGCGTGTTTTTTTCTTCGCCATGATCCATCAACTTTTAATACCAGTGAACGTTATATAGATACAAACGGAAAAGTGTTTTGTTGTCTTTTTTATTTTTCAAGATGCGTGCCATGGCCAATAATAAAAAAGAAAATATTGAACTGGTATACGATATCAACGATCGCCCCCGCTCGGCCCGCGACTGGACGATCTATACGCTGCAATGCATCGTTACCATGATCTATGCGGTGGTATGGGGTTACGCTATCGTGGGCATTGCAATGGGCTTCAAATCCGCGGAGCTTTCCGGGTACATGTCTTCCATCGTGCTTACCATCGGGCTTTCAACCTTGCTGCAGGCCTGGCTTGGGCATCGCATGGCGATGGTTTCGGGGCCGAACGTGATCCCCTCTCTTGCTGTTGTTGCGGCCATTGTTGCGGGCGGCAAAGCGTATGCGCAGCACGCTTTCATGGCGCAGGTCATCGCAGGCATTGTTATTACCGCGCTGGCGCTTTCGGGCGCGGTGCAACTCATAAAAAAAATATGGAGCCCGCTGATCCTGGGTTCGATGGTGATGCTCGTGGGCGTTTCCATATCAAAACAAGGCCTTACGCTTTTAACATCCTCCGGTTTCGGATGGCAGTTCTTTACAGGCATATTGCTTGCGCTCGCCGGCACGTTCGCCGCCCTTCGCGCAAAGGGCGTGTGGAGCACGCTCTCCGCTTTGATCATTATTCTCCCCGGTTATGCCGTTTTTATGCTGAAAGGCGATTTTCAATGGGAGCTCGTACAGCAGCCTGCTTTTTTTATTCTTCCCCGCATACTTCCTTACGGCCTCGTTATGCCGCCCCTGGACCTGGTAATCATCATGATCATCGTCAACCTCATGGCGGCGCTTAATATGTTTGGCAACGTCAGCGGTTATGCGGGCGTTATCAACCATAAGCTGGAAGACAAGACGCTGAAAAGATCGCTCCTGTTTTTCGGAGCGGTGGAAACCAGCCTCGCCGGGTTTCTTGGCGTGCCCGCTACGGTAGCTTACGGCGAAAATCTCGGGATCGTTATGTTAACCCGCGTAGCGGCCAGGAGCTTTATGATTGCAGCCTCGGTCGTCTTTATTGTTTTTGCGTTTATCGGGCCGGTCGGAGGGTTAATGGCGGCAATGCCCAAACCGGTGGCGGGCGCCGTTCTATAGGGCATTGCATCTACCGTAATAGGGATCGGCGCGAACATGATGGCGTCGGCGCCAAGCTTTGGAAGAAGGGAGCAGAGCATTGCCGGTTTTTCGATCTTTTTAAGCCTCGGGTTGTTCCTGCTGCCGCAGGAAATATGGAAGGACGTCCCGAGGACCATTACCACTATTTTCAGCAACCCCGTAGTATCTGTCATCATTTTTGCTATACTGTTTGAACAGGTGGTTTTCCGGCAAAAACAGCCGTATCAAAAGTAAAAACCCAAAAAAGAGTAGTTATGAAAGATCAAAAAGATAAACCTGCCTCATCCGCCGGCTGGCGGCCCGGTACGGCTTCGGACATGGCCGACGAACGGCAGTACGAAGATGTGCTCGACCAGCGGCGCGCAGATATTCTTGCAAGGGTGCAAAAGGATTATGAAGACTTTCAGAAAGACCGCACTTTCAGATTTCCCAGCTGGCAGTACGGCCAGCCGAAAGGAAAACTTTTTAAAGTCGAATGCGAAGACAACCCGAATTTCGGGGAAACGTCCTTCCTCGAATTTGATTCGGCCAGGACCGCATTTTTGTCCATTGATTTCCAGATAGACTTTTGCGGGGAGAACGGTTACGTGGACGTTATGAAATATCCGCTGGAAAATACCGCGCTGCCTTTATCGGCTACGCGTAGGGTGCTGGACGCCGTCCGGAAAACCGATATAACGGTCATCCATACACGGGAAGGTCATCTTCCCGACTTGAGCGACTGTCCATACAACAAGCTCCTCCGGAGCAAAATAATAGGCAAGGGCGTAGGCATAGGCGAAAAGCCGGAAGGCGGTATCGGCCGGCTGCTTGTGAGAGGGTCCCGGAGCTGGGGCATTGTAAAGGAGGTTGAGCCGATCGACGGCGAGATACTGATCGACAAGGCAGGGAAAGGCGCCATGGGCGTCAGCAATCTTCATATGACGCTGCAGAATTTGGGGATCACCCATTTGGTGATCGCAGGCATCACTACGGACGTATGCGTAAATACGGTCATGACCGAAGCGAATGATCTCGGGTTCTGGTGTCTTGTGCTGAAAGACTGTACCGGCGCCACCGACAAAGGCAATCACGCGGCCGCTATCAAAAGCACGAAGATGCAGGGCGGCGTTTTTGGATGGGTTTCCGATTCGGAAAGATTTATACACGCGTTGGGCGCTGCCGGTTTCCCGACATAGTTGATACTGGCGGAAACGCTGGTTCTCAGAACGACGGCTACTCTTCGAAGAAAGACACTGCCCCCGTTTCCAGGTGATAGACGCCGCCCACTATCTTTATCGCCCCGCTATTCGCCAGTTCCGCTATTATGGGGCTTTCCGCCGTCACTTGCTTCATTACGTGACGCACGTTATTTTCCGTAACGTTTTTTACGAAATCCGCATTCTTCGCGTTCCGGTCTCCTGCAGGAGTGATTGTTTCGCTATCGATAGCCGGCTTTATTTTGTCCAGCAGCTGGCTGAGGCTTCCGACGCGGACATTCTCGCAAGCGCCTTTTATCACACCGCACTGGGTATGGCCCAATACGACGATTATTTTTGAGCCGGCCAGCTGTGTGCCGAACTCCATGCTGCCAATGACATCCTGGTTGAGAACATTGCCCGCGATACGAATGCTGAAAATATCGCCCAATCCCTGGTCGAAGATAAGTTCCACGGAGGTGCGGGAATCCATGCAGCTGAGTACCGTCGCGAATGGATACTGTCCGTCGCGGGTGGCGTTCACCTGGCTCAACAGGTCCCTGTTCGCTCTCAGGTTATTAACAAACCGCAAATTGCCCTCTTTAAGATATTGAAGGGCCGTTTCGGGCAAAAGGTTGCTTTGAGATTCCCTGGAATGCTTATACATTTTATTTAGTGGTTAAAGATGCTTACGTAAATTTCAAGGATTCGGCAATGCGATCAGAAAGGACTTATTCAAAGTGATCCAATGTTTCATTTTGTTTGCCGACCTTATCATAGTTCTCCCGCTTCAGTTCCGCCAGCTTTTGCCGGAGTTCGCTGTTGCTCGTGGCTAATATCTGCACCGCCAGCAAGCCTGCATTGCGCGCGCCGTTAACGCCTACGGTGGCTACGGGAATATCGCCGGGCATTTGTACGATGGACAAAAGAGAATCCCAGCCGTCAAGCGAGTTCACCGACTTGATCGGTACGCCGATCACCGGGAGGGTGGAAATGGCCGCGACCATGCCCGGCAGGTGCGCCGCGCCGCCTGCGCCGGCAATGATTATCTTCAGGCCCCGCTGCTCGGCAGAAGACGCGTACTCGAACATTCTTTGGGGACTGCGGTGCGCGGACACAACGCTAAACTCGCAGCCGATGCCAAATTTCTTCAGCACTTCTATTGCCTGGCGCATTACAGGCGCATCGGAACTGCTGCCCATGATAACGCCTACCTCTACCTTTTTCATAATTTTTAATTTATAATTTTGCGTACCGTTTCGGCTTTCGTGAGAATATTTTCCATAGTGCTGCCCGTGATGGTAACGTGACCGATTTTTCTTCCCAATCTGCGGCCTTTCTTGTTATACCAGTGAAGATGCACTTCCGGCAGGTCCAGCAGGCGCTGCAGCCTTTCCTCTCTGCCGGAACCGAATGAAACGTTTTCCAGGATATTCATCATCAGGGACGGGAAGTGAAGACCGGGATCGCCCAGCGGCAACCCGAGTATCGCGCGGAGCAGCTGCTCATATTGTGAGGTGATGCTCGCTTCTATCGTGTGATGACCGCTGTTGTGCGGCCTTGGGGCCAGTTCGTTCACCAGCAGCCTGTCGTCTTTCGTAACAAACATTTCCACCGCTACAATGCCAACCAGGCCGAGCGCCTCCGCTATGGTTCCAGCCAATGCCGCGGCGTCCTTTGCCATCCCTTCGTTTATCCGGGCTGGCGCTACCTGGTAATCGAGAATGAATTTTTCTTCGGAAAACACCATCATCACCGGATCATAACACTTTATGGCGCCATGCTGGTTTCTTGCGACGATCACGGCGATTTCGTGTTTGATGTCCACCAACTCTTCAAGCACGCATGGCTCGTCAAATGCCGTTGCAATATCCGCTTTTGTTTTCAGGACCATCACTCCGTAACCGTCGTACCCGTTACGCCGCTTTTTAAGACAGCCCGGCAGCCTGTCCTCATATTGGTACAGGTCATTTTTGCCCTCGACGGCTTCGCCCGGCGCTACCGGTATGCCATGTGACTGCAGGAATTGCTTTTGGGTAAATTTGTCCTGTATTATTTCAATAGTATCGGGCGTCGGGAAAACCTTAACCCCCTGTTTTTCGAGTTGGCGGAGCGCATCGATATTTACCGCTTCCTTTTCTATCGTAATAACGTCAAGACCCGCACCGAACTCCATAACGGCTTCATAGGAAGCGGGATCGCCGCAAAAGAAAGAAGAAGTATACCGCGAGCAGGGCGCGTCAGCGTCGCCGTCCATAACCGAAACGCTGAGGCCAAAATCAATCGCATGCCGGATGAGCATGGCGCCCAGCTGCCCTCCCCCTAATATTCCTATCTTTAAATTTTCACGCATAATCTTCGATTGGTGTGCAAAGGTATAAAACTATCACCTAAGATAACAATACCACTCCCCAATGGCAAAGCGCGGGGAGGGAACCCGCTCATCTTGCGCCGGAAACACATTATAGGTCGCCGATATATGGATAAAAAACCCGCTCTCCTGGAGCGGGTTTTTTATCGTATTAATGATCCTGGTTACCATTTCACTTTCAGCTCCGATCTCCTGTTCTCCCGGTATTCTTCTTCGCTGCAGGGGGTGCCGTCCTTGCATCGGTTCACCGGCTCCAGTTCGCCCATGTTGCTGTAGTACAAACGTTCCGGGTCGATGCCTTTACCGGTGAGATAATCGATCACCGCGAAGCAGCGCCGGGCGGACAGGTCCATGTTGTACTGGTCCGCGCCGCGGTTGTCGGCGAACGATGCGATCACGATCCGGAAGCCAGGGCGGCGTTGCAGGATGCCGGCGACCTTGTCCAGCAGCTGCCGCGATTCGGTGAGCAGGCGCGCGCTGTTGTAGTCGTAGAGGAACTTCAGCTGCTCCAGCGCGCGTTTGTCGGCTTCCTCTTCACTGCTGAGCGGGCGGCGGGTAACGACGCCGGGGCCGCCCGTGCTGACGGTGCGCGTGGCGGGCGCGTACGGGTCTTTTTCACCCGCCGGGCGATGCAACACCTTCTCCGGTGTGACACCGTTCATGCGGTGGAGGTAATCATGATCGGCGAAATAATAAATATCGTCCAGGCCCATGCCGCCTTTTTTGTTGGAAGCCAGGTAACCCTCGTAGCCATTGTCTTTAAGCACCAGCCCGATATCGTCCGCGCTGGAATTGAACGGCGCTTTCATGTTCTCCGGGGTTTCCCATTGCGCCTTTTCTCCTTTGGCCCGGTAGATGTCGTAGCCGCCCAGGCCCGGGTAACCTTTGGAAGAAAAATACAGGATCCCCTCTTCGTTGATCGTCGGGAAAGTTTCCGCCGCTACCGTATTGATCCTGCTGCCGCAGTTCACCGGGGCGCCCCAGCTGCCGTCCGCCTGCTTTTCGCAATACCACAGGTCGGACTGGCCCAGGCCGCCCGGCCGGTCCGATACAAAATACAGCACGTCCCCTTCCCTGCTCAGCACCGCGTGGCTGGAGGAATGCCCCGCCACGTTGATGCCCGGCAGCAGCACCATCTCGCTCCAATGGCCGTCTTTTTTTACCGACTGGTATAATTGCAGCTGGCGCACGCCGTTCACCGGGCCTTTGCCCGTAAACGCAACGCCTTTGCCCTGCAGGTTGATGGTGGCGTACAGGGTGTCTTCCCCTTTGCTCAGGCAAACCGGGCCGATGTGGTAATCGAAGTCACCCAGCAAAGCCGGCGCCAGCTCTTCCAGGTACATCGTGGCGTTGCCGCCGGTGTACTGCCGGTAGGCGTAGGCTTTGTAAAAGGGATGCTGTGTGCGCAGATCGGTGGCCGGGTTGTTTTCCACGCCGCCGTTAAGCACCAGCGTACGGTAACCGTTCGACATCAGCAGCAGGCCCTGCCCCATCACGCCGCTCACCAGGTCGGAGCCGGGCGTGTTGAGTTCCTTCACGGGCTGCAGCTGTACGGGCACAGGCGCGCGCAGCCAGGCCGCCGCGCTGTCGCAGCTTTGCAGCGCAATCGTTTTTAATTGCAGGCTGTCGGCGTTCGTCGTGCTGAACAGCGCGTATTGCTGCCTGGCCGAATCGTATTGCGCCAGCTGCCGCAGCGATTCGCCATAAGCGAAATACGCCGAAGCGGGCACACCGGGTCTTGCCACGATCTGCCGGCATACGCCGGCCGCTTCGTCGAACTGGCCGGTCTCCTGGTAACTGTGCGCCATTTTCAGCAGCAGACTCACCGGCGTTTTGTCGCCCTGCCGGCGCGCCTGCCGTTGGTACAGCGCCCCTGCCACCGCGTATTCTTCACGCGCATACGCTTCTTCGGCCAGCTGTGTGATGCTTTTCTGCTCCTGCGCGTACAGGCTGCCGGCAATCGTTATCGCGATGATAAATGTTAAAGTGCGTTGGATCATGCTTCGTGGATAATCAGTTTAAAAATACCGCGGGCTCTGCACCGCGAATTTCCGGGAGGGCAGCAGAAAGCCCAGGGAGATCTCATGGGAACCGCCCTGGTAACCCGCCATTTTATTGACGTTCAGGTCGTAGGAATAACCGATGCGCAATTGTTTGGTGGCATAAAACTCCACCATCGCGCTGGCCGCGTTCTGCTCTTCCAGGTCGCGCTGCAGACCCGTCTTTTTCCAGAGGTTCACATTCGTGCGGTAAGAACCCCCGATCCAGATCCGTTCCCCGATCAGCAGAAAGGCGTTCAGGTCAACGCTGGTCGGCCCTTTGAAATCTTCCTTCACTAAAAAAGAAGGTTTCAGCTGCAGCTTTTCCCCCAGCGGAAATACCGTGCCCGCCGTGAGATACAGGTGCTGCGTTTTACGGATCGTGGAATAGTTGTTCCCTTTCCAGTTATAACGCGAAGCGTCGGAGTAGAGTGAAAACAGGTCCAGCACCGAAACGCCGGCGTAAAACCGGGAGCTGTAATAATACACGCCCACCCGCGCATCCGGCACCCAGTTGCTGGTTTTGCCCGTGGGAATGGCTACGTCGTCGTTGTCCACGTACTGCAGCGCCGAACCGTCTATCGAATACTGCGTGACGCCGCCGCCGATGCCGATGCAGAGCCGCCGCGTGTTTTCTGCGTCCAGCGGGATGCGGTAAGAATAGGAACCGTAGAAAGACAAAGCTTCCTGCGGCCCCAGCTGGTCGAACAGCACCTGTCCGCCCAGCCCTACCCTGCCTTCGCTGCCCGGCGTCACACCGTCCAGCGACACCCCGCCCGTACGCGGCGCACCGGGAAAACCCGCCCACTGGTGCCGGTACGTGGCGTTCAGGTACAGGTCTTCCTTATAACCCGCGTACGCAGGGTTGATGCTCAACCCGTTGAAAACATACTGGCTGAACTGGATGTTCTGCTGCGCTGCCGCGCTGCCTCCTGTGATGAGCAGCAGCACTGTCACCGCCGCCCTGAGTATTGTTTGCATCTTTTTGCTTTTAAGATCAGCAGAGAATATTGTTTTCATTAGCGCA
>CBINIO010000122.1:0-9987 GCA_966250725.1 uncultured Chitinophaga sp. | reverse complement strand
GCTCGCCACCATCCCGCAATACCTCGAGCTGCACCCCGACGCGAACGGCATCTACCCCGTGAACCCTTCCGCCGCCAACCCGCTCGAAACGAGGGACAAGCTGCGCAACAACGAAACCACCAACCGCTTTATCACCGGCGGCGAGATCAAGGCCACGCTTCACACCAACGACCGCACCAATACCAAGCTGATCGTGCGCGGCGGCGTGGATTTCTTCAGCCTGAAAACCGAGGCCATCTTCCCGCGCAGCCTGCAATTCATGAAAGGCGGGCTGGAAGGCGCTTCCATCCAGGGCAATACCAACAATCTCAACACCAATATCGCCGGCGTGCTGGTCAATTATTTCCAGGCCAACCCCGAGCTGACCTTCACCACGTCCCTGGGCGCCACGCTCGAAACCAACAAGCTCGACCACATCCTCGCCATCGCCACCAACCTCATCCCCGATCAAAGCAACGTGGACCAGGCCGCCAGCTCGCAGCTGCAGCAGTTCCGGCAGAAGTACCGGGACAACGGCATTTTTATACAGGAAGAAGTGCTGCTCATGGACGCGATCACCTTGGGCGCGGGCGTGCGTTTCGACCGCAGCACCAACAACGGCGATTACAAAAAATACTTCGTGCTGCCAAAAGCTTCCGCTTCGTGGAACCTCGCCAAAATGCCGTTCTGGAATATCCAGACCATCAACAGCTTCAAGCTGCGCGCGGCTTACGGGCAAGCGGGCAACGTAGCCCCGTACGGCGCAAAGTTCCTCGCGCTCACCGCCAGCAACATCGGCGGGCAGCCCGGTTCGTTCGTGGACACGCAGTTCGGCAATCCGGACATCGAGCAGGAACGGCAGACGGAACTGGAAGCGGGGCTCGACCTGAGCTTTTTCAACGGCAGGCTTAGCCTCGAAGCCACATACTATAACAAAAAGATCTTCGACCTGCTGCTGCGCAGGAACGTGGCATCGTCCAGCGGCTTTACCCAGCAATGGGTGAACGGCGGCGACCTGCAGAACAAGGGCGTGGAGATCGGCATCGGCGCCATTCCCCTGAACACCAAAAACATACGCTGGAACGCGCAGCTGAACTTCTGGAAAAACACGTCCGAAGTAACCAAACTGACCATTCCGCCTTTCCCCATCGGCGCTTTTGGCAACACGCTCGGCAATTTTTATATCGAAGAAGGCAAATCCGCCACGCAGATCATCGGTACGCTCGGCAACAACAAGGGCGTGGGCGTATTGGGCAATGCGGAGCCGGACTTCCAGCTGAGCTTTTACAACGACGTTACTTTCCTCACCAACTTCAGCCTGCGCGTAATGCTTCACTGGAAAAAAGGCGGGGACAACATCAACCTGACGCAATATCTCTCCGACATTTTCCAGACCTCGCATGATTACGACGACGACAAGGACGGCAACGGCATCAAAGACGGGGTGGACAGGATGAACGCCGCCGGTATTTCAGACGCCAGCGTGCGCGTGCAGGACGCTTCGTATGTGCGTATCCGTGAGATCGGCCTGTATTACAACATTCCCATCCCGAAAAACAATGTCATCTCCGCCGTGAACATCGGCGTGTCCGCCAACAACTGGTTCACCTGGACGGATTATGAAAGCTACGACCCGGAAACTTCCAACTTCGGCAGCAACACTATTTCCACGCCCACCTCGCGCGGCAGCAACGGCATCAGCACCGGTGTGGAAGTAACGCCGTTCCCGGCTTCCAAACGCGCCATGTTCCACCTGGGCGTCACTTTCTGATCCATTCAATTAAAAAAAGAATCATTATGAAACAACATACCATTTTACTGTTTGCCGCAATGCTGCTGGGCGCTTGCCAGAAAGGCGAGATACCCAACCTCAATACGCCGGTAGCCAGCCAGATCATCGCCAACGGCACCAAGGAGCAGATCGATAACCTGGCCGTAGCGATGGAATCGGGCATGCGTTTTACATTGAACACCTATTACGACGCCATCGGGCTGCAGGGCCGCGAGATCTACCGCTTCTCGGGTTCGGAGCCGCGTTACACCACGGAGCTGATGGGCACTTCGCCGCTGGACAACAACACGTTCTACACCACCAACCCCTGGGCTTCGCGGTACCGCGTGGTGCGGCAGGCCAATACACTGATGGACGCGGTGACCAACAGCGCCCGCCTGACGGACGTGCAGAAAAAAGGATACATCGGCTACGCCAAAACCATCATGGCGTACCAGCTGCTGCTGGCGCTCAATATGCAGTACACCAACGGCATCCGCACGGACGTGCACGACCCGGAAAACCTCGGGCCGATCAAAGGTTACCCCGAAAGCCTGACCGATATCGCGAATATGCTCAATGAAGGGAAAACCGACCTGACGGGCAGCGAGCTGGCATTCCCCGTTTCCATCACCGAGGACGCCACACCGGCCAAACTGATACAGTTCAACCGCGCGCTGGCAGCACGGGTAGCGGTTTACCGCCAGCTATGGGGAGAAGCGCTCTCCGCGCTCAACGAGTCCAACTTCAACCTGAACGGCTCTTTTAACGACGGGTTCGTGCATATTTTCAGCGCCAATTCCGGCGATCAGCTCAATCCCGTGTTCCTGCCGCAAAACAATCCCGGCGAGAACCGGCTGGCGCATCCCAGCTTTGCCGCGCAGATCGCGGCGGGCGACAACCGCATCGGCAAAGCCACGCTCAGGGCCGCGCCCGCCAGTCTTGACGGCCTCGTGTCCAACCGCGACGTATGGATACACACCAGCAACACCGCGCCGATATACATCATCCGTAACGAAGAGCTGATCCTGATCTACGCCGAGGCCAAAATCAACCAGAACGCGTTCCCGGATGGCATCGTGGCGCTCAACCGGATCAGGACCGGCCACAACCTGCCGCCTTACGCCGGGGCCGTCACCAAGAACGCGCTGATCACCGAAATGCTTAACCAGCGGCGTTATTCGCTGTTCGCCGAAGGGCACCGCTGGATAGACATGCGGCGGTACAACCGGCTGGACCAGCTGCCGAACGACCGGCCGAACGATAAGGTGTGGGACAAATTCCCTATTCCGCTGCCGGAATCGAACCAGTAAAAAATTGGGGAGCTTCCCGGAATCAGGCGGAGGTAAATGAAGTAAAGGCAAAACGCCGCCTTTGAGCATCATTAAAACGCTCATAAACAAGGGCTGACCATTCTTTTTTGGTCAGCCCTCCTTTACTTTACATAGCAAATTGGTTCCCGGTTATAATGCATTGATAATTTGCCGGTTGATGCTGTATAACGAAGCATGGCGGCAAAATGTTACATTTTCCCCGGGTCAGATGCCCCTGCGTTTCATCTCTTTTCGTATAAGGCCCAGTTCCCGGCCCATGGAACCGGCAATGGAAGTATTTTCCTGCGCGCGGCGTATCAGGTAAGGCACCACGTCTTTCACCGGCCCGTAAGGCAGGTATTTGGAAACGCGGTAACCGGCATGCGCCAGGTTAAAGGTGATGTTGTCGCTCATGCCGTACAGTTGTGAAAAGCTGACCCGCGGGTGATTGTGCGGGATGCCTTTTTCGTCGAGCAGGCGGGCGGCCAGCATGCAGCTGTCCTCGTTGTGGGTGCCGATAAACACGGCCAGGTGTTCGAGGTGATCTATACAGAAACGCACGGCCGCGTCGTAGTCTTCGTCCGCCGCGTCTTTGGTCGGTTGAATAGGGGATGGATAAGCGTTCTCTTCCGCGCGTTTTCTTTCTTTTTCCATATAAGCGCCGCGCACCAGCTTGGCGCCAAGCAGGTAACCGGCCGCTTTGGCTTTGCCGAGGCTTTGATGCAGGAAGTCGAGCCGGTCGTGGCGGTACATCTGGAAAGTGTTGTACACGATCACTTCGCCGCGGTTGAACAGGCTCATCATTTCATCGGCCAGGTCGTCCACCGGCTGCTGCACCCAGGATTCTTCCGCGTCCACCAGCACGCCTACCTTGCCTTTGGCCGCGGCGGCGCAAATGGCGTGGATGCGGTTGCGCACTCTTCCGAACTCTTCTTTTTCTTCCCGCGTAAGCGTTTCGCCTTTGTGCATCTTTTCCAGCAGCTCGAAGCGGGCGAAGCCGGTCACTTTAATGGGAATAAACGGGATGTGCGGTTTGCCGGTGGCATATTGAATGGCCCGCAGGAATTCGGGCAGGGCGTTATCGTAGTTCTCTTCTCCTTCCACCGCCTCCACGCTGTAATCGAGGGCCACGCCCACGCCGAAGCGGCCCAGCTCTTCCGCCGCTTTCACGGCCTCTTCGAGGGTTTCGCCCCCGCAGAACTGGTTAAAGATGGTGGATTTGATGATGCCTTTTACGGGCAGATGCAGTTTGAAGGCAATAGGCGTGGCGAAGGCGCCGAGCTTTACCAGCCAAGGCTTGCCGATGCTGCTGAAAAGGAAATTAGCCCGCTTCAGCGCCTTGTCGGACATATGTTCAAACGCGATAGCCGTATCTTCGAATGTTAATGGTGGTTGCTGCTTTTCCATGGCGGGGCAAAGGTAAGGGGACGGCATTGGTTTAACAAAAAAGAGCATTCACTCCTGATAGTTTTCTGACATACAAGCATGTGCGCGGCTATGATGTGGAATTTTTTTTGTTATATTTAACCCGGGACAGCGTACACCAAAATCCTATTCCCAACCATGAGCGCAACACATACGCAACTCCGGCGGCCAAGGCTGCCACTGTATATGAAAAAAAGGCGTAACTGGCAACCTGTTGCCCTTACGCTGATCGTCGTTATGCTCATCGCATCCGGCATCCTGTATTATCTCGCGGGCCGCCACCAGCGCAGCTCCGCCATGCTCGAGCCGGGCAAGCGGTACATTACTTACCAGAGCGCCTACGGCCAGCGCAAAGCCGTAAAGCTGCCGGACAGCACGCTCGTCATCCTCAACTCCCGTTCCAGATTATACATGCCCGAGGGTTTCCCGCAGAACCGCACGCTGGTGCTGGATGGGGAAGCGTTTTTTTCCGTGCCTGCCGCCGGTCAGGAAATGGTCGTTTTAACGGACAAGCTCAAGACCCGCACGCCGGGCGCCACCTTCCGCCTGCGCTCGCTCGAAAGCCAGAGCGGGGCCTATTGCCTGGTGCTTAACGGGCAGGCCCGGGTGGGCAAAAGCTACTACTCGCCTACCGATAACGCCACGGAAGACCTCTCCGCGGGCGAAAGCGTGCTGGCGAACAAAGGCATCGACCTGATGGAAAAAGAGACCTTCGAGCTGGCGGAGCAGGAAGAATGTTTGCAGGGAAAGCTGGTTTTCAACAATACGCCGCTGCCCGCAGCGTTTAAAAAGATGGAGGACTGGTTTGGCGTGGAAATGGAAATGAAAGGCCGCGCACGCAGCGAATCCGTTACGGGCGTTTTTAACCCGCAGTCCGTGGAAGACCTGCTGGCCGTTCTTGGCGACAGCATCGGTTTTACCTACCGCGTCACCCGCGATAAAGTGGTGATCAAATTCTGAATCCAGCTTTTTTCCATATCCTGGTCCAAAAATAAATGCCGGTTGTCCGAAGCAGACAACCGGCATGTTTTTTTTATGGAAAGCCTTCGCGCGGGATCAGATTTCCCTTTCGTCCACGGGAAGGCTCCTGATCAGGTGCTCGAAGAGGTCGCCCTCGTAATCGTCGTAGGCGCCGTAGGCATTGATGATGTAGCCGATAAAGCCGTCCGCGTTCTCGAGCAGGTACAGCACCGCGGAATCCGACGGGTTGCTGTCGCCTTCGAAGCGGAAGGTGCGGATGATCTTCATGCCCTGCGAGCTGAATATCCGGCCGGAGTCCTGGTCTTCCAGGCGGCCGTCTTCCAGCAGCCGCAGCTCGTGATCGATGCCCCGTTCTTTCAGTACGTCCATCACGCCGGTGAGCGTGGTCATGCCATTGGGTGTAGTGTCCATATACGATTATTTTGAGGTGAGGGCTTAGCTCAGCTCCTGGCCTACCCTTTTGAGCAGCTCCAGGGTTTTGCGCACGCCAACTTCTTCGCTGTCTTTGCTGCCTTCGTACTCGATGCCTACGAATCCGGTGTAGCCGGCTGCCTTCACAATTTCCATCATTTTTCTGAAATCCGTCTGCGTTTCGTTGCCTTGCGCATCGAAATCGTGCGTTTTGGCGCTTACGCCTTTGGCGAAAGGCATCAGCTCGGCAACGCCCTTATAGCGGTCGTACTCTTCGGCGCAGGGGGTGCTGTAATCGCCGTCTTTCTGGCGTCTTACGCAGAAGTTGCCAAAGTCGGGCAGGGTGCCGCAGCTGGGTTTGTTCACGCCTTTCATTACATCGCTCAGCCAGATGCCGTTGGAGGAATAGCCGCCGTGGTTTTCCACGATCACGCCGATGTTAAAATCCTTGGCGAAGTCCGTCAGGCGGCCAAGACCGTCGATGGCGGCTTTTTTCACGTCTTCCTCCTTACCGGAACCCGCCGCGTTCACGCGGATGGAATGGCAGCCGAGGAACTGCGCGGCTTCCACCCATTTGTAGTGGTTCTCTACCGCCTGCGTGCGTTTTTTGGCGTCGAGATCGCCCAGCTCGCCTTCGCCGTCGCACATGATGAGCACGCTGGTAACGCCGTTGTCGTCCGCGCGTTTTTTCAGCTCGGCGAGGTAGGCTTTATCTTTTGCTTTGTCTTTGAAGAACTGGTTTACGTATTCCACGCCGGTGATGCCGAAATCCTTTTTGGCTTTCTCTGCAAAATCGAGGTTGGACATCTTACCGGAAAAGAGGGCGTTATGGAACGACCATTCCGCGAGGGAAATTTTGAAGAAGAGGTCTGTTGCGCCGCCGCCCGCGGTGCCGGTGCTGTCTGCATTGGTGGAGTCTCCGTTACCGGAAGTGCCACCGCTGTTGCAGGCTGCGAGAAAAGCGGGTCCGAATGCTGCGCCGGCGGTAACCATACCCAGCTGGCGTAAAAAATGTCTGCGGTTCGTGGATGATGACATTGTTTTAAGAGTTTGTGATTTGTAATGAGTTCATAACTGTAAAGCATACACGCTCAACCTATCAAACGTGGAAGCATAAACAAAGTACTGAAAAAAGTTAAGAATATAAAGAAAGGGATTTTTGGCGCGGGGGCGGGAGGCTTTACCGGCGTGGGGTTAGCGGGGAATGAGGTACGTTACCGGCGGATCTCCGGGAGGCTCCGGGGCGTTGAAGACGAAGGGAGCCGGGTCAGCAAGGATGTGGATAACGAACCTGAGCCCGAGTTAAGGACGAGGAAGACCGGTGAAGCCGAACCGGGCTATGCCGGAGGCATCGCCGTTGTAACGGCGATGTTGCGCCGACGCCGTTCCGGCGAAGTGCTACCGATACGCCTCACGCCTGCTCCTGCAGCCAGTGATAATACAGCTGCACCGCCCTGATCTCCCCATACCCGGCATCGTTGCCGAGCCGCTCTTTTGCGGCGCCCACCGAATAACCGCCGGTATCTTCCACCGCTTTCAGGATACGCGCCAGCCGGTTTTCGTCGGGGATGAGGTCGCGGATGTCCAGCTCGCCTTTGCGCACGAACTCGCCGAGGTGGTTCTCCACGGTGCTCACGGCCAGGTTGCGGCGCGCGGCGATCTCGTCCACCGCATTGCCTTCGAGAAAAAGCCGGAGCGATTCGCGCTGGCTGCCGCCGACGTCGGGCTTTGTTTTTTTTGGGCGCTGCCGCGGCGATGCCGCTTTGAGATGTATTTGCGTGCTGAGCCCTTTTCGCAGGCAATAGTCCTGCACTGCGTCAAGGAAAGCGTCGCCGTACTTGGCGAGCTTCACGTCGCCAAAGCCGGAAATGCGCGATATGTCGGTGGTGGTAACCGGCAGGTACGTCACCAGCTCGGCCAGCGTGGCGTCGGAGAACACGATGTACGGCGGCACGTTTTCTTTGTCCGCCAGCTTGCGGCGCAGCTGCTTGAGCTCGTTGAACAGTTCGGGATGGGCGATCTCCGCCTGCTGTTTTGCAGGCGCGGGGCCGGCGGACTGTTCCTTCCCTGGGGCCATCACCGTAAATTCCACTTTTTCTTCCCCGCGCAGCACCTGCCAGCTGGTGTCCGTCAGCTGCAGCAGCGGGTATTCGCCGGATGATTGCGCCAGGAACCCCATCTGTATCAGCTCGCGGGCGTATTGTTTCCATTGGTCTTTGGAAATGTCTTTCCCGATACCGAAAGTCTTGATCTCCCTGTGCGCTTCCCGCACGGCGCTGCCGCCCCGCAGGAAATCCACCACGTAGTTCAGCCCGAAGCGGCCCTGGAGGCGGTATACGGCGCTCAGCAGCTTTTGCGCGGCAATGGTGCCGTCCGCCCGTTCGTACTGGCCGAGGCAATTATCGCAGTTGCCGCAGTGCGCGGGCGCTTCTTCGCCAAAGTATTGCAGCAGGTACTGGCGGCGGCATTGCCGGGTTTCGGCGAGACCGGCCATCTGTTCCAGCTTTTTCAGCATGACGGCGCTTTGCGCCTCGTTGCCTTCCACGCTGGCAAAACGTTTCATTTTGAATACGTCCCCCGCGCTGTAGAACAATATGGCTTCGCTGGCGAGCCCGTCCCGTCCGGCGCGGCCGGTTTCCTGGTAATATCCTTCTATGTTCTTCGGCAGGTCCGCATGTATCACGAACCGCACGTTGCTTTTGTTGATGCCCATGCCGAACGCGATGGTCGCCACCATGATGCGCACTTCGTCCCGCAGGAACTGCTCCTGTCTTTCTTCGCGCACCTGTCTTTCCAGCCCGGCATGATACGCGGCCGCGGAAAAACCTTCGCTTTGCAGGTCGGCCGCCAGCGATTCGGTGGCCGAGCGGGACAGGCAGTAGATGATGCCGCTGTCTTCTTTATGTTCACCTAAATATGCGACCAGCTGCCCGTAATAATCGCGTTTGGGCCGGATGCCGTAATAAATGTTCGGGCGGTTGAATGAATTTTCAAAAACGGTATAGTCGCGCAGGTTGAGTTTTTCAAGGATGTCCTGCTTCGTGACGCCGTCCGCCGTGGCGGTGAGGGCGATCACCGGCGTATGGGGGAAATGTTCCTTGAGCTGGCCCAGCGCCAGGTATTCCTGTCTGAAATCGTGGCCCCAGTGACTGATGCAATGGGCTTCGTCGATAGCGAAAAGGGAAACGTTGAGCTCGGCGAGCAGCGCCATGAAGTTGCCTTCGCCCACAAGGCGCTCGGGCGCGAGGTACAGCAGCTTCAGTTGCCCGTTGCGCAGCTGGTGTATCACGGTATGCTGCTCCTGGCCGGAAAGGGTGGAATTGAGAAAGGCCGCCGGGATGCCGTTTTGCCGCAGGGCGTCCACCTGGTCTTTCATGAGGGCGATGAGGGGAGACACCACTACGGTGATCCCTCCGAAAGCCAGGGCGGGCAGCTGGTAGCATACAGACTTCCCGCCGCCGGTGGGCATCAGCACCATCGTATCTTTTCCCGCCAGTACGTTTTCGATGATCTCCTGCTGGTTATGACGGAATTGCGTATATCCGAAATGATGTTTTAACAGTGTTAACAAAGTTGACTGCTGCATAGCCCGAACGTTTGATTTGCCTCCGGGGCAAATATAGGATAAAGGGATGTGCATAAAAATTAAATGGAACAGCAATAACAACAAGGATATTTGTTTACATTTATAAGAGAGTCATTTTATAAACTGTTACACAATACAACACAACTGTTATTCACCTTAACCCGAAACAACTATTATGGAACTGTTGGCAGCCATCCCCACATTAACTACTCCTTTATTGCAGGAAACGGTGGATTTTTATGTGAACGTGCTGGATTTCACTTGCAAAACGCTGGACGAGCAATGGAAATTCGCGTCTATCAAAAAAGATAAGGTCACCATGCAGCTGGTGCATCCGCAGGCAAAATTCCCTTTCGGCAGCGAAGACCCGTTCGACCAGCCCGTGTTCACCGGCGCCATTTATATTCATATGAACGGCGTGGACGAATTATGGGAAAAAGTAAAGGACAAAGCGGAAGTATGTTTCCCTGTACAGGATTTTGATTACGGTATGCGGGAATTCGGTATTTACGATAATAACG
>CBINIO010000121.1:0-9995 GCA_966250725.1 uncultured Chitinophaga sp. | reverse complement strand
TTTTTTGATTTTGTAGACGGCCATCCTTTTGCAAAAGGGCTGATCAAAATGGTCATCCGCACCACCGATTTCGGCGCGCGGCTGCGAAAGGCCGCAAAAGGCATGGGCATCGCGCTGGGCGCGCTGCTGCTGCTGGATATCATCGCCACGGGGCTGCGCAATAAATACCCCGTATTCCACGGCATCGCCATCACTTCGTACATACTCACCGGCTTTATGCTGATGCTGCTGGGCATCGCGGCGGGTTATGGCGCTTATCTTTTCCAGCGGCTGAAGAACAGGGGCTTTGGCATCAACCCCGGCAAAAATTTCACGGAATGGATCAGCATGATCCTGGAGCAGAACGGCGTAAAGACCATCGGCGACCTGGAGCGCGTTTCCGGGAAAGTGCCCGAGGGCCTGCATGTGCGCAGTGATCTTATCGATAAGAACTATCGCGAAAATCCCACCAAAGGGCTCGTGCCGGACATCACGCTCATTACCTCCGACATTATCACGCAGAATAAAATCGAGTTCCCGCGCATGTGGGACCTGTTCAGGCTTAACAAAGACGCGCTGCACCCCGCTGAATTCGTTCGCGCGTCCATGAGCATCCCCATCTTTTTTGAATCGCACATCATTCGCGATATCCCGCGCGAGCACCCGGACATCAAGGCCAGCTGGGCGAAGCACCTGCTGATGCAGCCGGAGGACATACCCGGCTCCGTGCGTTTTGTCGACGGCGGCGTGCTGTCCAACTTCCCTATCAACATCCTTTACAACCCCGAGATCATGGTGCCGCGGCTGCCTACTTTCGGCATCGAGCTCGACGACGCCGGCGAGGAAGACGTTTCGCAGAACCGGGCGGACGAACTGGGGCTGGGCACCTATCTCGGCAAACTTTTTAATACCATCCGCTATTATTACGATAAAGATTTTTTGCTGAAGAACAAGCTGTTCCGCAAAGGCATCGGCGTGATCAAAGTGGCGGATTTCAACTGGCTGGACTTCAACATTTCAGAAGACAAACAAAAAGAGCTGTTCATCCGCGGCGCGGAAGCCGCCTGCGACTTCCTCCTGCAATTCAAATGGGAAGAATATAAACAGGCGCGCATCATCGTTCACGAAGCGGTAAACACTTCGGACAAAGCGGCGCGGGAACAGCTCAATACCAGGGCACGAAATATCTGATCATGCTGTATCTCTTCCTTACATACACGCTGCTGCTGATCACCGCCATCTGGTTGACGGCCATCGCACGGCATTTCTTTTTCCGCGACAAGGACGGGCTGCGCCGCGTGTTCAGCATCTTCGACCTGCAATTCCCCGTTTCGGACAAAGAGCTGACCCAGATGATCGGCAGCATGCTGCCCGGCGTGCTGAAAGCCGTACGGCTGCACCTGTGGGTCGATTTCCTGTTCATGGCCGGGTTTTATCCCACCATCGCGCTGCTGTGCGTGATACTCGGCTACAAAACGGGCAGCGGCGTGTATTTTTTCTGGCTGATGGGCGCTTTGCAGGGCGTGGCCTGGCTTTGCGACATATTCGAGAATATCTGGCTGCTGCGCAAGCTCCGGAAACCGGGGCCGGATAAACAATTCCGCACCTACAGCTTTTTTGTTTATGCCAAATTCGTGCTCGCCTTTGCCGGCTGGGGCGTGGCCCTTCCCGTAGCGTTTTATTTCTGGATGACGGGAGACTTCGAAACCGCCACCATTCCCTACGCCGCCGCGATGCTCGGGGAAACCGCGCTGGCGGTGTGGCTGCTGCAAAAAGTGAAGTGATACAATATTTCCCCGTTTCGTTCGTCTACTCCATCAGGAATACGTTAATTTCAACTTATGGAGAAGGAGCAGAAGCGCGCAAAGATCACCTTCAAGGGTATCAGGAATGCTTTAAGACTGTATGAATATGCGAGGCCTTACCGTTGGCAGTTCGGTATCGGGCTGATAATGTTATTGTTGTCCAGCAGCGCCAGCCTGGCGTTTCCCAAGCTGCTGGGCGACCTGATCAATCTCGGCAACAAAGGCCGGCTGCTGACGGAAATAGACAGGATGGGGCTGCTGCTGGCCGGCGTGCTCGTTTTGCAATCCCTTTTCTCGTACCTGCGTGTCAGGATATTCGTCAGCGTAACGGAAAAAACGCTGGCATCGCTCCGGCAGGCCACTTACAGCCACCTGGTGCGGCTGCCGATGAAGTTTTTCGCGGAAAGGCGTGTCGGGGAGCTGAACAGCCGTATTTCTTCCGACATCAGCCAGCTGCAGGACCTGTTTACCACCACCCTTGCGGAATTTTTGCGGCAGGTGATCGTGATCGTCGGCGGCATTGTGCTGTTATTGCTCACTTCTCCGAAGCTGACGCTTTTCATGCTCGCCATCGTGCCCGCCATTTGTGTGCTGGCCGTGGTGTTCGGGAAATTCATCCGCAAGTACAGCAAACAAGGGCAGGCCCAGATCGCCGATTCCAACACCATCGTGGAAGAAACGCTGCAAGGCATTTTTAACGTAAAAGCCTTTGCCAACGAGCGCTTCGAGATAGGACGGTATAAAACGAAAACCAACGAGGTCGCAAAAACCGGTATAAAAGCGGGCAGTTACCAGGCCGCTTTTGTGTCGTTTATCATATTGGGTCTTTTCGGCGCCATGGTAGCCGTGATCTGGCGGGGCGTGATGCTGATGGAAACCGGCGGCATCGAGGTCGGCTCGCTGTTTTCCTTCATTCTTTACACCGCTTTTATCGGCGGCTCCATCAGCGGGCTGGCGGAGATCTACACCCGCATCCAGCGCGCGCTTGGCGCTTCCGAGAATTTACTCGAGATACACGACGAACCGGTGGAAGACATTCCGCTCATTCCCGCAACGCCTTTACCCGCACCGGTTTCAGGCGAGATCAGTTTTAGCGACGTCAGTTTTCACTACCCTTCCCGCAAAGACATTCCCGTGCTGAAAAACGTGAGCTTTAACGTGCAGCCCGGCTGGCAGGTGGCGCTGGTGGGGCCCAGCGGCGCGGGCAAATCCACCATCGTAAGCCTGCTGCTGCGTTTTTACGACCCCGTTTCCGGCAGCATCACCTTCGACGGGCAGGACGCGCGATCCTTCCCGCTCGCCGACCTCCGCAGCCAGATGGCCGTCGTGCCGCAGGACGTGTTCCTTTTTGGCGGCACTATCCGCGAGAACATCGCGTACGGAGACCCTTCCGCTTCCGAGGAAGCGATCATAGCCGCGGCACAGCAGGCCAACGCCTGGGAGTTCATCAATTCGTTCCCCGAAGGGCTCAATACCATTGTGGGTGAAAGAGGCGTGCAGCTTTCCGGCGGGCAGCGCCAGCGCATCGCCATCGCGCGCGCCGTGCTGCGCAACCCGCGCGTGCTGATACTCGACGAGGCCACCTCCGCCCTCGATTCAGAATCCGAGCGCCTGGTGCAGGACGCGCTGGACAAGCTCATGCTGGGCAGAACGTCCATCGTGATCGCGCACCGGCTGAGCACCGTTCGCCGCGCGGATCTTATACTCGTGATGGACAAAGGGCGCATCGTGGAAGAAGGTACGCATGAAGAATTGATGGAGCGCGCGGAAGGGTTGTACAAGGGGTTGAGCGAGTTGCAGTTTACGGTGTAGGTTGGGGGGACAGTGCTCCTTTCACGCCGCTGTTTTTATTATATTTTTTCGAAAAAAATGTTTGTGAAAATCGTTGGCGCTTATGGGAATGGTTTATATTTGAAAGCATGAATGCAAAATTAAGCGAGAAGGCCAAAGCCATCCTGAGAAGCCCTCGAGCGTCAAGAGCATTGATGGAGGCCATCACCAACAATCTGGAACGGCTGCATAACGGCGAAGCTATCCCGTTCAAAGTTCCGGTCAACGAAGACGGTAAAATAGTGGAAAGATATATCACGGTTAAGAAAGTAACGCCTATATAGATTTATTCAATCCAACCATTAACCTCAAAAAAATGAATTTAGCTTTAGGGGCTATTATTCTAACGCTATTGTTTTTGCCCGCCGTCTCGTTCAGGATTGCCGTCAACAGGCTGGAAAACCTAAAAGGATTGCTGTCCGCGCTTTCCGTTACCGATTCAATCTGGGTGTTTACAATTATCCCTCTTATTATTCACGCATTGCTGGTGCTGTTGCTGGCCGCGTCAGGTGTCACCATCAAGTTTGACCTGATCCTGCATATTATCTATTCGAACGAAAACTTTCCGCTAAGCAACCGCGTGTTGGCAGTAGATGTCCCGGCGTTCCTGGGGTATAACCTTATCGCGCTTTTGCTGGGTTTTCTTTCAGGAATTGTCGTCAACGCTCTTGAAAAGCGGCGGCGGCTGATATCAGGTATTTTTGGTTTGAGAAACGATTGGTATGAAGCTTTTGAAGGCGATGTTCTGAATAAGAACAGGGAAAGATACACTCCCTTCCGCATGGATGCGGTATATATCGACGTGCTTTCGAATACAAAAGAAACGAGCATTTTATACTCCGGCATCTTTATGAAATACTACTTTAAGCCCCGATCGTCGGAGTTGGATTATCTTGTGCTGAGGGACGCGATGAAAAGAGATATGAGAAGGGAATACCGGGCAGATATGCCCGGATCAGGCTTTTACGACCTCAACACCGGCGATGGCGTGCCTATCAAGGGCGACTATCTTATCATCCCGATGAAAGAAGTGCTAAATATAAACGTTACCTATATCTACCTTGACTTTCTTTTTGTAAATCCGCCTAACATTGTCGAATAAATGGCCGTCACCCAATATTTCCACCCTTTATAACGTTATATCAGGCTGCATGTTCCTCCACAGCGAGGCATTTGCGGCCTGATCTTTTCGCCCTCATACCGGATACATTGAAACTCAGGCTGGTAGAACTCCTTCCCTTTCTTCCGAAGAGAAAATGTGGATTTCTTCCCGTTGACGCCGGCGGCGAAAATCGGTATTTTTGAGGGGTTTACCCGAATCACTGTTCAGCATAAACGAATATTTTGACGACGATCTCTTTCCGGCAGTTCCTGCAAACCGCCTTCCGGCACGGAGCCTATTCAACAGACGATGTGATCGCGGCCGTGCTGCCGCTTTTCCGCACCGTGGCAGACCTGCACGACGCGGGCCTTGTAGCGCCTTTCGACGATGAAAATGCCCTGCAGGCGGAAACCCGCACCATCACCATCGATACCGCCGCCGCCCATCCGGAAACGGATGCGGCAGAACGCGTAGCGGCCCTTTTCAGCGCGCATAACCCGCATTTTGAAGTAGTGGACAAAATAAAACTGCTGCCGGACGAAGCTGAAGCCGTCAACCTGCGCATTCACCGCGATCCCGCGCAGCCGTTGCAACACGCGGCTTATATACCGGGTTACCGCAGCTATGAAATGCTGCTGGGGCACCACGACCAGCAAACGGATATTTTTTGTCTCGGTCTGGTGCTCGCAAGCGTCGCGCTGGGCATCGACCTGTATGGACCCGAAGGGCCCGACCAGCTCGTAACACAACGCCAGCACCCGCTCCGCTACAAACAGCTTCACCCGGCCATCGGTACGCTGATCACGGAAATGACCGAACTGGACCGCGCGCACCGCACCCGCGACCTGCAGGAAGCCATCCACCGGCTGGAGCATTACCGCGACTTCGATCCCGAAAAACAGCTCGACCTCGCGCAGGTAGCGGGCTGGGTTACGCACGACCGTTCGGAAAGACAGCATTTTATCCTCAACAAGCTCCGCAACCGCCTGTTTGACGTAAGCCGCCGCAACCGCCTGCTGTATTACAAGCCTAACATGCGCTTCGCCAACCTGACATTGAGCAGCGTGCCCATGGTGCTGCATCACCAAAGCATCCGGCCGGAATTGCTTTTTACCTGGAACCCGCATGTGGCGGAGAAGATCACCGGTATGAAAGACCTGCCGCTGAACAAATACCTGCGTTTCGAAGATCATCCTTACCTGCCCGCGGTGCTCAACAAAATCAGGCTGGAAGCCCGGAAAGACGTGCAGGAATATGGTTTCAGCCAGCTGAAGCTGGTGATCGCCTTCCTCAAATGGCACAACCTGCCGGAAGACCCGGAAGAAACCATCTTCAGCCCGCTGCTGCTTATCCCGGTTGAACTAAAAAAGAAAAAGCAGGTCGGCGGCGATCAGTACGTGCTGAGCATTACGGATAACAATGCGGAGGTGAACCCCGTTCTCGCCAACCAGCTGCGCGAGCTGTTCGGTATCGAGCTGCCCGACCTCGTAGATCTCGAAGAAATGAGCGTGGAACAATTCTTCCAGCTGCTGCAGGTACAGGTGGAAGGCGCCAACCGCGGCATCGTGCTGCAGCATATGCAAAAGCCCCGCATCAACCTGATCTACAAAGCGGCGAAAGACACCGTTCAGCAATACCGGAAAAAGCAGCCGGGGATGCAGGCGGAGGAAGTGAATACGGAAATTCCGGTTGCCGGGCAGAAGCCGGTTTTGGAAGATGTGGTTAGGAAAATGCGTGCGGAAGCCCCTGTTGCTGAACAAGGGAATGCGGGCGAAAAAATACTCGTTACGCAACCGCCATCCGAAGATACTAACGAAAAAACGTATGTTGAAACTCCCTATGCTGCGCAACAGGCAGACATCATAAACGAAGAAACGCGAACTGACCTTTCGGATATAACACAGGAAGACACAACCGAAACTCCGCGACACCCGCCGGAAGAAGAAACCGGAATTCCGCAACAACACCCCGCAGCAAACGAAACCGAAAGCCCCGCAGCAACCACCTCCACCACCGGCGACCAGGAGCTATTCCAGCTTGCGGAAGGCAGCCATAATCCTTACCGCTGGGAGTTTGACAGCTGTCATGTCGTGCTGGGCAATTTTAATTACAAAAAAATGAGCCTTGTGCGGGACTACAATTCCGCGCTCGATCATACGCAGCAGCACGTCGTGTTCGACCAGCTGTTCAGCGCGCAGCCAAAGCCTGTGCAGGAAGAAACGCCCGCCCCTGCCCTGCCGGAGGAATGGTATCACGTGATACAGGCCGACCCGACACAGGCACGCGCCATTCTGCAGGCGCGCAACGGCGAAAGTTATATCATCCAGGGCCCGCCGGGAACGGGCAAAAGCCAGACCATCACGAACCTTATTGCGGATTTCGTGGCGCGGGGAAAACAGGTGCTGTTCGTCTGCGAAAAACGAGCGGCGCTCGACGTGGTGTATCACCGCCTCAAACAGCAGGGGCTGCACGAGCTCTGCTCCTACATCCACGACAGCCAGGCGGACAAACGCCCGTTCATCCGCGACCTTAAACAAACTTACGAGAACGGCCTCCGTCCCGGCGCCGACGAGCACAGTCTTCACGTAAAAAGGAACGCGCTGCTGCACACCCTTCGCACACAGCTCGACCGCCTGCAGGAATTTCACGACACGCACGCACACGAAGAAGAACAGGCGGGCGTCTCCGTGCGCGCGCTCATCGAAAGACTGCTGGCGCTGAAAGATCTCGTAAAACCTTTGAACGCCGAAGAAGAAGAGACCGTCCCGCATTACAAACAATGGCTGCAATCCGGCGCCATGGTGGAACAATTGGGCGAAGCGCTGGAAGAAAGCGGCGCGGAGCCGGTGTTCGCACAGCATCCGCTGAGCCGCGTCAACGAAAAGATCTTTGCGGCGGAGCAACCCATCACCCAACTGAAATTACACACGGAAGAAAGTCTTGCCCTGCTGGAAAAAACCGCCGGCTTCGCGGAAACGCTGGACGAGCTGAAACAGCTCGTGCTGCAATCCACCTTGCTGCTGCCGCTGGCGCAAAGCGGCAACCTGCAATTGGTAGACGGCCGCAACCCGGAAGCGGTAGCATTTGAAAAACAACTCGCCCGTCTGCGTGTGCTGCAACAGGAAGCCGACCGCGCCGCCGCACAGAACACGAACTGGACACGCAAGTTCAGCGAGCAGGATACGGCGCAGGCCATCGGCATCGCGGCGAAGCACGAAAATTCGTTCTGGCGTTTTTTATCCGGCGCATGGCGAAGGCTCGACAAAATGATGCGCGACAGCTACGATTTTTCCACGCATGCCGTACCGCCCGCTTTCAGCGCGGTTTTGCAGCTGCTGCAGGAAGAATACGACGCCGCCCGCAAACTGTCGCAGGCGCGCAAAGCGGTGCAGGAACAATACCGCATCGACAACATCGAAATGACATGGCTCTCCATCGAACGGCTGCGGCTGAAGCTGCAGGAGCCCACGCTGCAATACCTGCTGCAGCACCCGCAGGCGCAGCAGCTCGTGGTACGGCTCGCCGCACTGCAGGATACCGTATACCGCCTCGAGCAGCAATTGCAGCAAACGCTGGAAGACGCGCCGCCGCAGAATTTCCGCGAGCTGCGCGACCTGCTGGACAGCATTCTGCTCAACGCGCCCGCGCTGGAAGAGCTGCTGCCCGCGCTCGGCAACTATCTCGACATGCCGGGCCAGCTCAAACAGGCGCTGCGTTCCCTGCCTTTCACGCCTCCCGAAATGGAAGCCGGCATGGCGCATAAAACGCTGCGCAAATTCTACCAGTTCAACAAACCTTTCGCCAATACCGGCAGCCAGGCGGTGGAACAGACCGTGGAAAAAGTACGGCATTGTTATCACGAACTGCTGCAGCTCAACGCCGCGTTTATTCTCGCCAATATCGGCCGGCGGTTCCGCGGGCATGTGCAGCTGAGCAACCGCGCGCTTTCGCAGGTGGAAGAAGAACAGCAGGAATTCGCCAGGCAATACGCGGAAGGCCGCAAGATACTGGAGAACGAATTTTCCAAATCCATACGCCACAAAAGCATCCGCGAGCTTTGTTCCCGCGGCAGCGGCCTCGTGCTGCGCGACCTGAAGCCCGTGTGGCTCATGAGCCCGCTCAGCGTCAGCGATTCCTTCCCCATCGACCAGCCTTTTTTCGACGCCGTGATCTTTGACGAAGCCAGCCAGATCACTCTTGAGGAAGGCGTGCCCGCGCTGTACCGCGCCCCGCAAACCATCATCGTGGGAGACGACCGGCAGATGCCGCCTACCGACTTTTTCTCCGCCAGGTCCGCCGACCCGGACGACCTGGAACGCAACGACGAAGAAGACGAGATCCTCAGCGCAGACGCGGACAGCCTGCTCACCCAGGGCGCGCGCAAAATGAACAGCGTAATGCTCGGCTGGCATTACCGGAGCCATTTTGAAACGCTCATCAGCTACAGCAATCACGCGTTTTACGGCGCCAACCTGCTTACCGTGCCCGACCGCAGCATTCACCATACGGAAAAGGCCGCCATCAGCGTACAACAGCCCTCCGACGCGCTGTTTAACGTCAACGCTTTGTTCGACCGCAGCATCAGCTATCATCATATTCCCGGCGGCACGTACGCCAAACGCGGCAATACCGCCGAGGCGGCGTATATCGCGCATCTCGTGCGGGAATTATTGTATAAGGGCGCCAGCGAAAGCATCGGCATCGTGGCGTTCAGCCAGGAGCAGCAGCATTGTATAGAAAACGCGCTGGACGCGCTCTGCGCCAACGACAAACGTTTTGACGAGCTGCTGGAAGAAGCGGCCGAACGCACCGACGACGGGCAGTTCACCGGGCTGTTTGTCAAAAACCTGGAGAACGTGCAGGGCGACGAGCGCGACATCATCATCATGAGCGTGTGCTACGCCCCCGACCATCGCGGGAAAATGAGCATGCACTTCGGCCCCATCAACAAAAAAGGCGGCGAAAAACGGCTGAACGTGATATTCAGCCGGGCGCGGCGGCACATGGCGATCGTGAGCAGCATCCGCTTTCACCAGATCACGAACGTGTACAACGCAGGCGCCAATTACCTGCGCCGTTTCCTGCAATACGCCGAGAACGTGAGCACCGGCAATATGACCGCCGCACGCGGCATCCTCGACAGTTTGACGCCGGAAAGAACGAAACAACATTTTCGTGTGGGCGATACCGTTATATTGAAAGAGATCAGGGAACAGCTGGAACAGCAGGGCTTCCATGTGTCCGGGCAGGTGGGCCAGAGCGGCTTCCGCTGCTCGCTT
>CBINIO010000120.1:0-10017 GCA_966250725.1 uncultured Chitinophaga sp. | reverse complement strand
AAATTTGAAATTCAGCGATGTTAACACCTTTCGGCGGGGCTATTAAAATCAAGTGTTGCTAACTTTTGAAGGTGTTAACACCTTCCGACAGCACCCTCAAACAGATAAATTTGAAAATTCGGAGGTGTTAACACCTTTCGGGGGGCAATCAAAATCAGGTGTTGCTAACTTTTGAAGGTGTTAACACCTTCTGACAGCACCCTCAAACAGATAAATTTGAAATTCAGCGATGTTAACACCTTTCGGCGGGGCTATTAAAATCAAGTGCCGCTAACTTTTGAAGGTGTTAACACCTTCCTGTAAACCTGCGAATCCGTATTTTTGATAAAACACCCGCTATATGAAACCCATCCTGGCAATCATAACCTCTTTCATCACCCTCACCACACACGCCCAGATCGATTCCAGCCAACTCGTAAAAGACGTAAAAACGCTCGCCGCCGATAAAATGGAAGGCCGCAAAACCGGTTCAAAAGGCAACCGCATGGCGCAATTTTACCTGCTGGACCGATTAAAACAACTCCGGCTTAACCAGTTCAATCATACTTTCGAACAACCCTTTTATTTCACCCGCGGCCAAAACAGGATCATGGGCACCAACCTCTACGGGTACATCCCGGGCCGCGTAGACAGCTTCATCGTCATTTCAGCGCATTACGACCACGTTGGCATACGAAAGACCGCCGGCACAACGGACAGCATCTTCAACGGCGCCGACGACAATGCCTCGGGCGTAGCCACCCTGCTTGCCATCGCGAAATATTACAAGGAGCATCGTCCAAAATACAACCTCATCTTCGCGGCATTCGACGCGGAAGAAATGGGCCTGCAGGGCGCAAAAGCATTCGTTGCCCGACCGCCTGTACCCACCTCAAAGATCATCCTCAACATCAATATGGACATGGTGAGCCACAACGACAAAAACGAACTCTACGTTTGCGGCACCACTCCTTACCCCGCGCTAAAAGCCCGTGTAGCCGCAGCCGCGCGCCGCAGCCGCGTGAAGCTGCCCTTTGGCCACGACCGGGAATCGGACGGCGACCAGAACTGGATAACGCAAAGCGACCATTATGAATTTCACAAAGCGAAGGTCCCTTTCCTGTACTTCGGCGTGGAAGATCATGCCGATTATCACAAAGTGACGGATGAATTTGAAAGGATCAATCTTTCTTTTTTTTATCGTGCTGCGGGCGCAGTGCTGGAGGTGGTGAAGGAGTTTAATAAGTAAGCAGCTCACAAACAGAACTGCATTCCGGAGCAACCAGGTGCCGGAAGAATGAAACATTTCTCCAAATAGAAATCCTGCTCACATCTCCGGCGTAACCACGCCAAACCCGTGCAGCTCGCCCCTCACCCGATGAACCCATTCCCGCTGCCCCGCCGCGTCCATACCGCGGTTCACGGCATTGTCAAATTCTTCCTGCATGCGGTTCATTTCCCGGAAAGCTTCGAGGTATTCGTATTGGATGCGGCTGTCGTGATCGTCGATCGTGAGCGGCATGGACAGCACTTTTTGCCGGAAACGCTCCGCCACCAGCCGCGTGATGTCGAAGTGCAGCTGCTCATGTTCCAGCGTATGCCGGTTGGGCGGCATGGTACGTGCCCAGGAAGCGCTTTTTACCCAGAACACCTGCAATACCAGCCGGATCTCCAGCGTATCCCGGTAGCGGCGGGTGCTGCCGTCGAATGCGAAGCTGGTGTAGCTCACGGCCTCGCTACGGCCGGAGGAGCTGCTTATGCCGGTAAAATCGCCCGGCCCGATATGACGCTGGTGATAAAAAAGCGTGTCTGACGCCGGGTCTTCCGGGCGGGATTCTTCAACGAAAATTATTTTGATGACCGGGGCGGCCTTTTCGTCGCCAGTAAGAACAGGCAGCATCTTCCCTGTCAACCCGGCGGATATTTTTTTTGCCTTCACAACCGGTTTTGGGTGCACATATTCTTCAGGCAAAACAGGCAGCATATTCCCTGTCCACCCGGCAGCTTTTCCTGCATTCATAGCCGGCCTCCGGTATAGGCAATCTTCACCCGAAACAGGCGCTGCGTTCCGCGGCGCGTTAATGCTTGCAGCCACATCTCCCCCGCCCCCGCCCCGCGGGCCGGGCATGCCGGAAAGGCAACAGCAAACCAGTGCAATGGCAGTCGCGTTCATGTCGGCTTAAAGTTCGGAAATGCGCGCAAAGCAGACAAAAAAGTTTGTTAAAATCCGCGGTGGCGGCGCGATCCGGGAATTGGGCGATCGGCCAAAATTCAGTAATTTACAGGATTACCAAAACAATCATTCCATGTACGGAGGTGGATACATCTTTGACGAGCCCAGCAAACGGCAGTTGAAAGAAGAGCAATTGCACGACGATCCCGAAAAGCTCGAAGCATTCGAAGCGCGCATCGCACGCGGCGAAAAGATCGAGCCGGGGGACTGGATGCCGTCCGAATATCGCAGACAGCTGATCCGGCTGATAGAACAACACGCTCATTCCGAGATCATCGGCGCATTGCCCGAAGGCACCTGGATCACGCGCGCCCCCGGCTTTAAACGCAAGCTCGCCCTCATCGCCAAAGTGCAGGACGAGATCGGCCACGGCCAACTGTTGTACAACGCCGCCGAAACCCTCGGCAAAAGCCGTGAAGCCATGATCAACGACCTGCTTAGCGGGAAATCGAAATATTCCAACGTATTTAATTATCCCGCCGAAACCTGGGCGGACGTAACGGTGATCGGCTTCCTGATAGACGCCGCCGCCATCGTGAACCAGGTGGCGAACGCCAAGGGCTCTTACGGCCCCTATTGCCGCGCCCTTGAAAGGATCTGCTACGAAGAAAGCTTTCACCTGAAACAAGGCCACGACGCGTTCATCGAGCTGGCTACCGGCACGCCCGCCCAGCGCAGCATGGTGCAGGACGCGCTCAACCGCTGGTGGCAGCCCATCATGCACTTCTTCGGGCCGCCGGATAAAAACTCCGTGCATAGCGAAAAGCTGATGCAATGGAAAGTGAAAATGGCGAGCAACGACGAAATGCGCAACCAGTTCCTCGACACTTATGTGCCGAAGATCTGGGACCTCGGTCTCACCCTCCCGGACAAAAACCTGCAAAAAGACCCGGCCACCGGCACATGGTCTTATTCAGACCCGGATTGGGACCTATTCAAAAAAGTGATCAACGGAGGCGGCCCCTGCAACAAGGAAAGGCTCGACGTCCGGAAATGGGCCGAAGAGCACGGCCGATGGGTACGCAAGGCATTAATGAACCCGACGGAAAAAACGGCCGCCCCGGTCGCCTGACAATATCACCAGCCATGGACAACCAATCATTAGACCCACGCGTAAAACGCCTCAAACTCAAGAACGGCGGGGAACCCGTTACCGTTCAGGAAGGCGAGAACTGGAATGTTTTTGAAGTGTTCCACCAGGAAAAACGCGGCGCGCACCACGAGCATGTAGGTTGCGTGCATGCGCCGAACGCCCAGCTGGCGCTCGTTTTCGCGAAGGAGCAATTCGCCCGCCGCAAAAAATGCGTGAACCTCTGGGTGGTGCGCAGCGCAGACATCCTTTCTTTCGATACCGAAGACGAAGACATGTTCGCCAACAATCCCGACAAAACCTACCGCGACGCCAGCGGTTTTAAAGTAATGGAGAAGATCAACAAATTCAAAAGATCCGCGCATGACAAAGAATGAAGCCATCAGCCGGCTGCTGACCGCCATGGCGGACGACGCGCTGGTACAGGGGCACCGCAATTCCGAATGGACGGGCCTCGGCCCCATCATGGAGGAAGACATCGCGTTCTCTTCCATGGCGCAGGACAAGATCGGTCACGCCTGGGCGCTTTACCGCATACTGCATGAAGAGCCGGGCGGAACGGAGCCCGACCGCTTCGCGTTCCTCCGGGGCGAAAAAGATTACCGCTGCTGCCACCTCGTGGAAATGCCGAACGGCGAATACGATTTCAGCCTCATGCGTCATTTCCTGTTCGATCATGCGGAGGCCGTACGCTGGGAACAGCTGCAGCAAAGCTCGTTCGAACCGCTGGTGCAAACCGCGCGGAAGCTGAAAGGAGAAATAAAATACCATACCCTGCACGCCAACGCCTGGGTAACGCAGCTGTGCCGCGCCGGCGAAGAAAGTTACGCCCGCATGCAATCCGCCCTCAACACCTGTTTCCCGCTGGCGCTGGGTCTCTTTGAGCCGGACGCCGAAGCAGGCCCCGTGCTGGAAGCCGGAAAGATATACGCCGGCGAAACGGCGCTGAAAGAACAGTGGCTGGACAGGATCTACAACGTGCTTTCCGCGGCCGGTCTCAACCTGCCGGATGAAAATTCCGTAACGCCCGCATACGGTGGCCGCAAAGGATATCATACGGAATACCTTCAGCCCCTGCTCGATGAAATGGGGTACGTTTTCCGGCTTGACCCGGAAGCGGCGTGGTAGCGCCGATTGCAGCCGCCGGGAAACACTGCGGGAAACGGGAAAAGGTCATACCTGAAACCGGCAATGAAAGCAAACAGAACATGACGATCACCGAAGAAAAAATATACAAAGCCCTGGAGCAGGTGATGGACCCGGAGATCCCCGTGCTCAACGTGCTGGACCTCGGCATGATCACCGCCGTGCAGATCGCCGCCGGCAATGCGGTGCTCGTCAAAATGATCCCGACGTTCTCCGCCTGCCCCGCCGTGGAGCTGATCCGCAGCAACATCCGCACTACCCTGGAAAAAGCGCTCGGCGCGAACGTGACCGTGGAGATCGACAAGGAAGCGCACTGGAACAGCAACCGCATGCTCCCCTCCGCGAAAGAAAAACTGAAGAACTTCGGCATCGCGCCGCCGCAGCTTCATAACGGTGAAGCCTACTCGGAAATGCTCCTGCACACCGCCTGCCCGCATTGCAACAGCGAAAACACTTACCTGCGCTCGCCTTTCGGCAGCACGCTCTGCAGGGCCATCCACTACTGCCGGCAATGCGGCCATGTGTTTGAACACTTCAAACCATTGGAGTGAGCGGACAATTTTAGGTATATTGCCTCCATGAAAATCGGTTTATATTTCGGATCGTTCAATCCAATTCATACCGGGCATTTGATCATCGCCAACTTTATGGCGTATCATACCGACCTCGACAAAGTGTGGCTGGTGGTTTCGCCCCACAACCCGCTGAAAGAATCTTCCTCCCTGCTGAACGAGCACCACCGCCTGCACCTCGCCGAAATGGCGATCCGGGACGAGCCGCGGCTGCGCGTCAGCAACATCGAGTTTTCCCTCCCCCGGCCCTCCTTTACCATCGACACGCTCACCTACATGACGGAAAAGTTCCCGACACAGCAATTTGTCGTGATCATGGGCAGCGACAGCTTCCAAAACATTCCCCGCTGGAAGAACTACCGCCAGCTGCTGGACAATTACGAGATCTACGTGTACAACCGGCCGGAGCACCCGGTAACGGACACTTTCGGGGCAAAAGCCACTATCGTGAACGCGCCTATGCTGGACATTTCCTCCAGCAACATCCGCAAATGGATACAGGAAGGCAAAAGCGTGCGGTACATGGTGCCCGATGCCGTTTGGAAGTATATCGGCGAGAACAATTATTACAAGGGCTGATCAACAAAATGTGGAGTTATTCCCCCGTTTTTTTCATCTGCTTTTCTTTCGTGTGCGCGGTTTTCACCACTTTCACCTCGCGTTTTTTCACAAGGTATTCGTTGGAGTAGATCTTTAGCAATACGATAAAGAGGGATATGAGCAGCGGCCCGAATATGAGGCCGATAAAGCCGAACAGGCTGATGCCGATAATGACGCCGAAGATGGTGATCAGCGGGTGCACGTCGCCGATCCTGCGGGCCAGCAGCATCCGGAAGATATTGTCGCTGGAGCCCACCACGCCGAAGCCGTAGGCCAGCACGGCGATGCCCTGCCAGGTTTGCCCGGCGGACAGCATGTAGATGCCCAGCGGCACATACACCGCCGCCGCTCCCACGATAGGCAGCATGGCGCAAAAAGAGGTGACCACGAACCAGAATACCGGCTCGGGCACGCCGAAAATCAGGTAGCCGATCAGCGAAATCACGCCCTGGATGAGGGCGATCAGCGGGATGCCGATGGCGTTGCTCCGCACCATGTTCTGCATTTCACGCCCGAGTAGCTCCACGTTCTCGTCTTTCAGCGGGATGTACTCATACAGCGCTTCTTCCATTTCCCGCGCGTGCACCAGCATAAAATACAGGATAAAATACATGATGGCCACGGCCGTAAGCGTGTTGAAAGTGGCGCCCAAAAAGCCCGGCAGCACGTTGGCGATGTATTCCTGCAGCTTTTGCAGCCGCGCCTCGTTCAGCAGGTCGAAGCCTACGCTGGCTTTCAGCTGCTCGTTGATCTGCTCCAGCCCGGCGATCAGCTCCCCGGAATGTTTCACGGCGTACGCCACTTTGGCGGTAAGCATGTTCACCAGCATGCTGATCGGCAGCAGGATGATCAGGAACGACAGGATCATGATGGTGGCCGCCGCCCAGTTCTTCCGCCATTTCCGCACCTCCACCAGCCTGAACATGTATTTGCGGGACAGCACGTAAAAAGTAACCGCGCCCAGGAAACCGGGGAAAAAAGCATACAGCTCCTTAAAGAGAATGATGCCCAGGAAAGCGATGATAAGTAGAAAACTGATCTGTTTGAGGCGTTCGTTGTCGAGATAGCTCATAGCTGGTTACTGTATAGAATTTAAATTACATGATTTTAGCATCATCACAAACTTTGCCGTTTTTTGGCGGTATTCCCCCGGTTGTTTTTTACCTTTGTGCCGTGAGGCCCGGCAATTGTGGAACAAAGTTTGTAACCACAAATGTGGAGTTGAATGGGCACCCCTTTCTCCCCTGAACCCGAATCTTTCACTTTATAAAAACTCTTGATTATGAGCAGAAGTTCAAAAGCGGTGGTATCTTTTATAGTAGGAGCCGCAGTAGGCGTAGCCGTGGGATATTTCCTGAATTCCGACAAAAAAGAAGAGCTGGTAGGCAAGCTCCGCTACCAGGCAGACAAGCTGAAGGATAAATTCCGTGCAAAAAAGCAGCAATACGAAGATGCTATCGAAAATGAATTAACTTGATCCCATTTCGGCATCTAAAAATCCTTTTGCATGGAAGATAACTTTTCCAATTATTTTACGGAAACAGGCAAGGTGGCCAGGGAATACCTGGAAACCCGGCTGGACCTTATCAAACTGCAGGCAGCGGGAAAGCTGTCAAAAGCGTTGGGTTTGTTCTTTTCGCTGATCATGGCTTTCCTGCTGTTCTTTTTTGTAGTTGTGTTCCTCGGCATGGTGCTGGGGTTCTGGATCGGGGAAAGAACGGGCAGCATGGCCCTCGGTTTTTCCTGCGCGGCCGGGCTTTTTATCGTGCTGCTGCTGGTGATGATCTTTTTCAGGAAAGGCCTCATCCAGCGCCCGCTGGCTAACCTGCTCGCCGCCGAGCTGGTAGAGGAGATCGAAGAGATGGAAGAACGGCGCGAAGAACGCAGGGAAGAAAAAAGAAAAGCATTCAATGATTAAATTTTACCTTCCTTCACATGGCGAAAGTTAAAGTAAAAGACCTTGCGATGCTGGAAACGGAGGTCGCGCGGCTGCAGAAAAAAAGCCGCCGGCTGGAAGAGCAGCTGGGCCGCCGCATCGATCACCTGAAAGGGAATTACAAAAAAATGGCCGTTAATTCCGTAGTGCCCGGCATCGCCAACAGCGGCGCCATGGGCTTTCTCGGGGGAATGGCTAAAACCCTCTGGCAGAGCGGCTCCGCGAAATCCGCGCTCACCCGTGCCGCGCTTACCGCGCTCGAGTTTATCGCTGTGCGTTTCGGCATCAAGCTGTTCAATAATATCCGGTCAAAACGGCACCGCAGGAAAGCGGAAGCCCGCGCGAAGAACGCCGGTGAAAAAGAATAACGTCAGCCCCACACTTTCGTACCTTCACTACAGTTAGCGCAAATGTCGATATGTTTGCGGCCCTTGATGATCTGCGAGCGGAAACGCACGTAGTTGTCGTTATGCCAAAGCGTTTTGAAGTTCGAATTTTTCAGGTCGCCCAGCCGGTGCGTGGCGTCCTTGTCGAAGCAGCAGGGCACCACCAGCCCGTCCCAGGTGATCACCGGCGAATGCCAGAGGCGCCAGCAGTGGTCGCTGAGCTTGTTTTTGATGGAATACGTGCCGTCGTCGTTGCGGTGATAACGGGAATATTTATCAATGGTCGGTATCAGGCGGTTGCCTTCTTCGTAATCGTATACCTGCGCGGTTTTGAACCGTACTTCGTCCACGCCTATTTCCGCCGCTAGCTTTTTGATGTCCCCGATCTGGTGCTCGTTCGGCTTCACTACGAGGAACTGGAAAAAAACAAAAGGTTTTTTCGATTTCAGCTCCTTTTTCCACTTCACGATATTTTTCGCCCCGGCGATCACTTTGTCAAGATGCCCGCCCACACGGTATTGCGTGTACACGTCCTGCGTGGTGCCGTCGATGGAAATGATGAGCCTGTCCAGCCCGCTTTCCACCGTTTTTCGTGCATTCGCGTCCGTTAGATAATGCGCGTTGGTGGAGGTGGCGGTGTAAATGCCTTTGGAGGACGCGTACTTCACCATGTCGAGGAACGCGGTATTGAGATACGGCTCGCCCTGGAAATAAAAGATGAGATAAAGCAGCTCTTTATGCAGCTCGTCGATCGTCTGGCGGAAAAACTGGTTGTCCAGCATGCCCGTCGGCCGTGTAAAAGCCCGCAGCCCGCTGGGGCATTCGGGGCACCGCAGGTTGCAGGAAGTGGTAGGCTCGAAAGAAATGGAAATAGGCAACCCCCATTGCACGGGCTTTTTTCTCCATTTGCTCCAATAATAGCTCCCCAGCACCTTTCCGGCGTTCCAGCCGCGCCGCAGCGTGAATTTGGAAAGGAAGTTCAAAGCGTCGTTCAGGTTCGGTTTCGGCATAAATCGGGCCTCTTTAGGACCATAAATTTACAAATTTGCCCTATACTTGCGGTTGATTTCTCAGGACAGTAAAAAGCCCAACACCATCGTGGCAAGAAAACTACGTACGCGCCCGGTCATCATCGGCACGATGATACTTGTACTGGCCGGTCTTGCCGGCGTATGGCTGCTGCTGCGCGAAAAAGCGCCGATCGAATTTGTGCGGTACGAGGAATTTGGGATAGACATGCCCGTTAGTTATTCCATGCACGGCATCGACATCTCCAAGTTCCAGGGCAATGTGAACTGGATGGCCGTGCGGCAAATGGAAGTGGACGATATCAGGATCAGCTTCGCATTTATCAAGGCCACCGAAGGCATCACCCGGCAGGACGCGACATTCAAACGCAACTGGGAAAAGGCCAAAACCGCCGGCATCATCCGCGGCGCGTACCATTTTTTTTATTCCACCCGCGACCCGATCAAGCAAGCTATTAATTTCAAAAACGTGGCGCAGCTGCAGCCCGGCGACCTTCCGCCCGTGCTCGACATCGAAGTGCACAACAACCAGCCGCCCGCCGTGATCCGCAGCACCGCGCGCATCTGGCTCGATGAAATGGAAAAGACCTACGGCGTAAAACCCATCATCTACACCAATATTCATTTTTACGAAACCTATCTCGGGGAAGAATTTGACGATTACCCGCTGTGGGTGGCGCACTATTACCAGAAAGACAAGCCCCGAAGCAAGCGCAGCTGGGTGTTCTGGCAGCACAGCGACATCGGCCGGGTGAACGGCATCCGCTCCACCGTCGATTTCAACGTGTTCCGCGGCGACAGCGCGGAGCTGGTTAACCTTTGTATTCCGTAACTTTAGTCTATGGACGAACAGAAAGACCAGGAGGAGAAAAAAGATCAGTTCGACTGGCAGCTGATGCTGTTTTTTGTAAAAATCATCCGCACCGTATTCCTCGGCATGTTCTGGATGCTGATCAATATGTTTTTCGGGTTATACCTGGGGTTTGGCGTACCGGAGGAGTCCACGCCGCTCAGGATGGGGCTGTTCTACGGCTGGCTGGTGCTGAG
>CBINIO010000119.1:0-10037 GCA_966250725.1 uncultured Chitinophaga sp. | reverse complement strand
GCTGGCGAAATTGTATGCGTAAACTTAAAATCCCCCAGGAATTTAACTTGATCCGGCTTTTCTTTGACTGGATCCAAAACTGATCCCAACGTTCTTCCTGCTAAAAACAAAAAAGGCTTCCTCAACGGAAACCTTTTTTTCAGTGGGGTGGATGAGGGGGCTCGAACCCCCGACCCTCAGAACCACAATCTGATGCTCTAACCAACTGAGCTACAACCACCATCTGTTTGTTTTGTGGAGTGCAAAGGTAATATTTTTTGCATTCAATTTCCAAATGTTGAAGGGGAAATATTTTACAAAAATCTAAAATTGCTGTTTCCCGCTAACCGCCTGATGTTGTTACCCCTAACATATTGCAATTGGAAATGTGTTTGATCGGAGGGTTATGCACATGATTTCCACAAAAAATGGCGTATCTTTGCTTTTCGCAAATCACCCGAAACTTACTAGCCCAGCATGCGAAGTGCTGGGCTTTTTGTTTTTATAACTCAAGAAAAAATTATATAATAAACTGATATACAACTAAATATGCATATGGATCAGCTAAAATTGAAGTTAGAGGAGTATTACCAGCGCTACCGTAAGCAGGACAAACTGCCGAAAAAAGACGGCCGGGGAGAGGGGAAGGACCCGGTGCTGGATATGGAAAGCGACATTCTTACGCAATTTGGCCTGCCCGTGTCCAAAAGGTTTGTACAGATATTGCACGATTTTGTCAACCACGGGCAGGTAAACGAACAGTTGCTGGACTACGTGAGCAAAAAGCTGCGCACCGCCGCAAGAAGGTACCTGCTTTCACCCGTGATGAGCGACGTGGAAACGCTTAACCATGCGCGGGAACAAAAGGTCAACCCCTTCGATGTGCTGCCCGAGCTCGGTTACCCGGCCAACGAGTATGCCGTGTTCCTCATAGGGGAACTGCTGTACCGCCGCAATATGGGCGCGCAGGACATTCTCGACGAACTGCAGCGCGCGCATAAGCACAACAGCTGGGAAGACCTGCTGATGCTGAGCAAGATCAGCAATTATTCCAGCCACGAACTGTACAAGACGCTCAAAAAATTCGACCTCCGGTTCGTGGACGACTTCGTGCAGCACCAGCACCGCCAGGAAGTGACGCGCCCGCAGCATAAACGCCTCACCCCCGCTGAAGAAGGTTATAAACCGAATTACAAGACCATTTCGAAAGTGCAGGTGGAAGACATCGTGTTCGACGATAAAACCACCCCCAGCCTGTTCGGCAAGATCAAATCCGGCAGCCGCTACACCCGCATCACCATCAGCCTCGAATTTTCGGAGCTGAACCAGCTGCTGATGAGCAGCGGCGAACTGGGCATGGAGATCAGCAACGCCATCAAAAAACGTCTCGCCAATCCCGCCGTAGCCAAACCGCTGGTGATCGACATCAAGGCCGAATTCGGCGAACCGCTGAAGCTGGATAACTGCTACCTCGAAGTATACAAGCCGCAGCACCAGGAAAACGGCAAATGGACGGAAGACAAGGACGCGTTTTATATCGTGGACAAGATCCTGTCAAAAAAAGAATTCGAAAAACGTTCCAAGGAAGCGGAAGTAAAAACCAAGATTCAGGAATGCCTGGAACTGATCGGCGGATCGTACGTGTATTACCAGCGCCTCCGCAGGCTCGGCATCACGGAAGAGGAAGCCAAGCTCCGCGCCGGTTTGCAGGACGAGCTGCTGTACAAGCTGAGTTATTATCTGAATAAACTGAAGGATTAATTCCGCCAGGATAACGTTAAAAAAGCCTCCGGTTGCTGATGCCGGAGGCTTTTTCTTTTGATAGGAAGAATTGATCTTCCGCGAATGTGTTCCTAAAAATTCTTCACCACTCTCCCCACTCTTCCATACTGGTCCATACTTTCCACCACCACCCTGAAATTCTTCGTGTCGTCGTTATTATAGAAGATAATGCGCGCCGTATGATTGGAGCTGTCTATCTCCAGGTTCGGGCTCCAGAAGAGCGTAAGGCGCTTGTCGGGCAGCTCGTGGACGGGTTTGCGCACGGAATAATCGGGATTGTAGAATTCCTTGATGATCTTGTAACCGCCTTTCTTCAGCAGCTCCAGCCCTTTTACGTTCGGGTCGGGACGGGCATCGCCGCCGCGGCGCGTCCATATCGCAACGGCGCCGTTGCCGCCGCCAATGCCGCCCATGAAAGGCGGACGGAACACTTTGATCATCGCAACGTCCTGCATCGGGATGTTGGCCACGGTGCTGATGTCTACCGGCATCTGGTCGAGGTATACGCCGGGGGCGCCGCCGCGCCATGAGAGCACGGGATTGCTGATGTCGCCGGTGATCTGCAGGCCGGGTACGCGCGCCTGCAAATATTGGAATACGTTGAAGGATGTCGCGTTTTCGTTCGTCAGGTCAAAGGTCATGGCATTGCCGCCGGAGAACATGCCGCTGGCGTATTTTTTTTCCACGGTTTCGGCGGGAGTCGGCTGTCTGGCGGTGATGTCCACGCCGGAAAGCTGTATCGTCCTGTTATTGATCCTGCGGTTCACGCTATTGCTTTCCACCACGGTGGCGAGATAATTCTTTAAGATACGGTTGTCCAGCGGGGGAGGCGGCAGTAAGGGAATGGGCGTTTTTACGGTGGTGTACACGTCGAAGAAGTGCCGGTCGAACTGCACGTCTACGTCTTTCCATTTTTTATTGGTCATATTGCCCTGGAAGTACAGGTTGGCGGTGTCGTTGTAGAACAGGTTGTTCAGCTGGAAGCTGCCGTCGGGGCTTACAGGCGCGGAAGCGAAGGCGGACGAGCTGTCCACCGGTATCTTGATCAGGAAGTTCACCGATCCGTCGGTGACGGGCCGGCCGCCCGCGGTACGGGCTTTACCGGTGATGCTGATGCCCTGTTCGTAAGGGTACTTCAGCTTCGGGTACTGATCGTGCAGTATTTCTTTCCAGCTGTACCTTCTCCAGCCATTGGTGAGCATTACCAGGTCGATGGCCTGCAGGGTGCTGGCGCTGTCGTTCCTGAAATACCAGGCGGGATTGTGAACGTATCCGTGAAGGTCGGAGGTAAGCAGCGTGTGGCTGACGATATTGTTGGCCCAGGGATCGAAACCTACGTTGTCCGCATCCGTAACGGAAGCGCTGATGCGGCCGCGCATGGAATCGGGCACCTGCAGCACCAGCTCTGTACGCTGGCGCGGGCCTTTGTTCAGCTCCTGCGGGTCGAGGAAATATTCGATCTGGTCGTTCTTCTGTCTTACATATACCAGCCGTTCCGTAAGGGGATTGCCTTGCTGGTCGAACAGCGTGAGGGTGATGATGCCGGTGGGTATCTGCGTGGCCGGAATAAGGCCGCTCACTTTGCCTTCCGCGATGTTGAGGTTGGCTTTGTAGATCACCTGGTTCTGCATGGTGGCGATCAGCAGCAGCTCGTTCATGCTGCTGTCCAGCCCGTGGAAGCCGGTGAGGTAAAATATTCTCGCGCCGCGGTTATACACTTTCAGCGCGATGCCGGAAGATTTTACGGCGGGCAGGTTGATGGTCTTCTGCTGCCCGCTGGCGGTGGCTACTACGGCTTTATAGCTTTCGCCGGCAACGGGTTTCAGCTCGAACGACCCCATGCCGTCGTGGATGGTCTCGATCACGGCCACCTGCTTGTCTTTGCTGTCGCGCACAACGCCGGCCACCTTGATGGGGTAGCCGTTCTGATCGATAGCTTTAAAGGCCACGGTGCTGTTCACATCGGTGATGAGGTCGCCCCCTTCGGGGAAGAACTGGACGGAATAGTCCTTTGATGCCGGCGTTACGTCGCCGCCTTTGCCGGTTTTCGGGTCCAGCACCTGGATGTTCTTATAAAAAAGGAAAGTACTGTCGAAGTTGAGCATCCACGCGGTATAGGCCCTTACCTGGTAAAGACCGGGCTTCATGTTCTCCGGGAGGGCGAACTGGCCTGCGGCGCCGCCTTCGTTGATGAGCAGCAGCTCTTTCTGCACGATGCCCCCTTTGCTGTCCCGCAGCTCTGCGTACAGGTTGCGGGCGCCGAGGGCGGGCAGCTCGTTGAGCGTCACATAGGCTGAAAACCAGATGTTCTCGCCGGCTGCGTAATAATCCTTATCAAAATGCAGGTACACTTTTTCCTGCGGGTAATTCGTGGCGAATTTCTCTAAAGCTTTGATGATCCTTTCAGTCCAGTCGTCGGGTCGGGAAAAGCCCAGCGAGCCCCAGATGGCCGTAGCCATAAGGCCCGCGCCAAGCAGGATTCTCAGCTTTTTCAGGGATGGTCGTTGCATGGAGCGCTAATCGTTTAATGATCCAAGATAGTGAATTACGAATAACTAGTAGAGAATGCGCCGGATATTTTAACATTTCGTTTTTGCCGCATTATTGCGAAATTCGCGGCCGGCAGCCGGCATTGTACAAGCGGGACTTCCCGTAAAAAAGCGCCGGAAAGCATCATGACGAAACATCCACAGGCAACCAACAGGCTGATCGTGATCGGCGGCGGCGCGGCAGGTTTTTTCTGCGCGGTGAACGCCGCGCGGCTGCATCCCGGGCTTAGGGTAACGATACTCGAAAAGACCGGCAAGCTGCTGTCCAAAGTAAAAGTATCGGGCGGCGGGCGTTGTAACGTCACCCACAATTTGCAGTCCGTTGCGGAAATGACGAAACGTTACCCGCGCGGCGAACGGTTCCTGAAAAAGACCTTCAGCCGCTTTTTTGTGCCCGATACCGTGGAATGGTACGCTGCCAGGGGAGTGGAGCTGAAGGTGGAAGACGATGGAAGGATGTTCCCCGTCACCGATAATTCCCAGACCATCATAGACTGTCTGCTTCGCGAAGCGGACCGCCACGGCGTGATCGTGCGCACGCATGCGGACGTAACCGCGCTGGAAAGAACAGGGGAGGGCTGGAAAGTACACCTGGCCGGCGCGCCCGCGATCGATGCGCGGTATGTGTGTGTGGCCGCCGGCGGATTTGCGCAGGCGCAGAAGTTCGGCTGGCTCACGGCTTTGGGTCACAGCATAGAAGCGCCCGCCCCTTCGCTGTTCACCTTCAATATGCCCGGCAACCCTGTAACGGAGCTGATGGGCGTGGCCGTGCCGCAGGCGCAGGTAAAGATCGCGGGCAGCAAGTTGCAGGAGACCGGCCCGCTGCTGATCACGCATTGGGGCATGAGCGGACCGGTAGTGCTGCGGCTTTCCGCCTGGGGCGCGCGGTATTTGCAGGAACAGCAATACGAGTTCACTTTGCTGGTCAACTGGCTGCCCGCGTATAACGAAAACTCCCTCCGCGAAGCCTGGTCGCAATGGCGGCTGGACATGGGCGGCCAGCCGATCCGGGCGAAAAACCCGTTCGGCCTGCCGCAGCGTTTGTGGCAATTCCTGCTCCAACAGGCAGGCATACACGAAGAAGTGCGCTGGGCGGAGCTGCCCGCGAAAGAGCAGAATAAGCTGATAAAAAGCCTTACGGCGATGGAGTTCCCGGTGAAAGGCAAAACCACCTTCAAGGAAGAGTTCGTGACCTGCGGCGGGATAAAATTATCTGAAATAGACCCGCAGACCATGCAGAGCCGCATTGCGCCCGGTTTGTATTTTGCGGGCGAAGTGATGGACGTGGACGGCATTACCGGCGGCTTTAACTTCCAGCACGCCTGGACGAGCGGCTGGATAGCGGCGCAGCTGGAAGGAACGGCATAAATGTCAATCCATCGCAGGAGGCCGGGAAATTCAAGACCGAACGTTTAAAAGAAGCTGATCCCCGCCTGCCAGCCCAGCCAGCCGGAAACGCTGCTGCCGGAGGCGATGGACGGGTAACCTTTCCAGGGATGATCCACAAGCCCTTCTTTATATTCCGCGAAAGAGAGCACCGGCCCCGCCTGAATGGAAAACCATTTCGCGGCTTTGAAATGTAACTGCGGGATGAATCGGTACGCCTGCCCCATGCTTTTCCAGGAACGGTCAAAAAGATTTTGCTGCAGAAGATCGGCAGTGATCGCGAGACGGTCGTTGCGCAATGAAAATTCCCGCCCGATGCCCAGGCCGAAGCTATGCAGCCGGTCGCTCAAGCCCCCGTAGAGTATAGTATAAAATTCTTTCCTCCCGCTTTTGAACGAAAGATTGGCCGGCAACAGGTCGCTTGTAAACACGCTGAGCTTGTAGTACCCGTTCTTCCTCACAATATTCACCAACCCGATACCGGCGCCACCGGAGCTGTCCGTTACGTTCACCAGCCCGAACTGCAGGCCGCGGCGGAATACGCGGGAATAATTACCCAGCAGCCCGATCTGCACGCCTTGCAAAACACCGCCGGTATGGTTGTACAAAGCGGCGAACTGCAGCCCGTTGAAATCGCGTCCCGTGATATTGGTGATGCCGGACACCTGCAGGCCCCGCGCATCGTCTCCCACAAAATTGGAAATGCCCGCTATCTGCATGCCCGCGGCCGTGTCGATGTTCACATTCGCGATACCGCTGACCTGCACGCCATGCACGCTGCCGCGATAAAGGTTGGTGATGCCCGCGATCTGCCCGCCCTGCGCGCTTCCTTTCGCCATGTTGGCGATGCCCGCGATCTGCATGCCGTGCACATTGCCTTTGCTGCCGTTGTAGATCCCCGCGACCTGTACGCCGGACACGGAATCGCCCATCAGGTTGTAAATGCCGCCCACCTGCACGCCATTCATGCTGCCTTCGGAATAATTGCCGATGCCGGCCACCTGCGCGCCTTCCACATTTTTGAGGTTGTGGTTGAAGATGCCGCCTACCTGCACGCCGGTAACGTTGCCGCCCACCATGTTGAAGATGCCGGCCACCTGCGCGTATTGCGCGTCTTTTTTGTTGATGTTGAAGCCGCCCGCTATCTCCACCCCGTCCGTGCCGGCGGAGTAGCCGCCGAGGATGTTGAGCGAAAATTTATTCACCACCTGCCCGGCCATTTTGCCATGCGAGCCCACGGAGGGCAGGATGGAGGACTGCACGGGCTTGTTGGCGAAAAAACGCGAGATGTTCTCGGTTTGCCGGCGCAGGCCCTGAGAAAGCAGCCGTTTGCCCAGCCAGGTTTTTTCCACCTCGTCGCTGACGGTGAACTCGCGCAGCTGCACCGGTTTTGCGGGCGCGATGGTAACGTGCAGCTCGCGGTCGAAGCCGGGCATGACGTACATATTGGTATCGAGGTACAGCTCTTTGCTGACGGTAAGCTGGATGGAAGGCTGGCGGCCCCGGTCCTTGAGCCGCAGCTGGAAATAGCCGTCCGTATTGGTAAAGGCGGAGGCGAGATCGGAACGGTCGTACACGCTGGCGTTGACGATGCTCATGCCGCTTTCGCGGTCGCGTACATAGCCGCTGATCACGTAATGGCGCTCGCGCAGGGCGTCTGCGCGCTGCAGGATGATGTGGTCGCCGCTTTCGACGTATTTCATGCGGCCCTGGAAAAGCAGGTCGAGGGTTTGCCGGATGGTTTTGTTATGAACGGCGAGGGTCGCGAGGCTGTCTGCCCGGAAAGGTTTGCCGATGTAGGAGAACGAGCAGCCGCCGGCTTTGCTGATGCGGGCCAGCACGCTGTCCACCGGCTGGCGCACCATGTTCAGGGAAATGGTCTTGTTGAGTTGCTGCGCGGAAAGGCCCACAGGGAGCAGGACCAGCAGCAGGAAGCAGATACGTGACAAGGCGGAGCAGGGTTTATACATGGCGAACGCCGGGTCTTCTTTTCAGAACCCGGCGGCCAAAAATAGCGTAAATAGTACATTGGTTAAAAGGGGGAATACATCAGCGGTTAAAATACGCCGGCTTTGACGCCCAGGTGAAAGCCGGGGGCGCTCATCTTGCTATCCGGCAGCGTGCTGCCCGCGCCCATGATCTGGCGCCAGGTGCCGCCGGCTACAAGCCGCAGGTAGCGGGTGATATTGACCTCTGCATTGATGTACGGTTCCACTACGAAGAACGCGTTGGATTCATGCACGCGGTCGCGGCCCTTGTCGTAACCGGTGCGCTGTGAAACGCCGCCTCCGCCGATCAGCGCGCCTGCGCTCCAATGTACCAGCTTGTCGGTATTGTGCACGTATTCCGCCACGGCGCCGGTATACCAGAGGCTCCACCTGCGGTCGTCCGTATAATTATCCACGCGCGGGTCGTTGGCGAGGGAATAAGCGCCTGCGCCGAGCATGATCTTTTTGTTGAGGAATACGCCGCCGTAACCGCCGGTGAGCACGGCGAAGCGGTCGTCGAAGGTGCTGATCTTACCCAGCAGCGCGCCGTATGCGCTGAGCTTTTTCGGGCCTTGGCGGTTGAACCCTGCCGAAAGCGTTTCCATTTGCTGGGCCTGCGCGAAAAACGCGGTCAGGAGAAGGGTGCATACTAACGTAAATGTTTTCATATGTCGTTATTTTGTGTTTCCGGTAATATGACCGGATTAAGGACCCTTCCCCCTATACGTTCCGCAAATTTTTTTAAATGCTTTCTGCTGGCTTGCTGAACAAAATGGATATGGCCGTTCTGGAATGAACAGAATGAACAGGCGGGATATCGTTAATTTCAAAAGGACAATCCCCATTATTTACCAAAACAGATAACTATGGAAAACAAGTTTTTCGGTTGTGAAGAATTGACCCCTTCAACGATGCAGGAGATCAACGGCGGCGGCTACGTCGGCAACGTCGTGATCCTCGCGCAGGTGTTCTATGGACTCACAAAAGGTTTCGTATCCACGGCGCCGCTGGCCGGCCCGCTGGTGTCCAGCCTGCTGACCTCGTTCGTAGATCCTGTTATCGACGCGGCATAGCAATAACTACAATGGACAGTGCATATCTGGGGAGCGGTTCGCGGGAGCCGCTCCTTTTTTTATGGGAAAACGGGGTGAGTGTTTTTGTCGGAAAACGGGGTGAGTGCTTTATGGGAAAACGGCTTGAGTGCTTTCACCGAAAAACAGGCTGAATGTTTTCATTGAAACTGGGTTGATCGGAAACTGCCTGCCGTGCAGCTGATGATCTGCTGCGCGCAGCATTTGTTGACCTTACAAATAGCTGATTCCGGCTGACAATCCTTCTCCAACGCCGCCAGCAACACCTCAAAATGATTCGCCGCGGAACGCCTAAAGCCTACAAATAGCTGATCCCCGGCGGATAATCCTTCTCCAGCGCCGCCAGCAGCACCGCAAAATCGTCCGGCCGGTGCAGGAAATCCATTTCCGTCGTATCCACCATCAGCGTGCGCACCGGGTGCTGGCGGATATACTGCATGTACATATCGTGCACATTCTGAAGATAACTATCCGGTATCTGCTGCTCGTAAGAGCGGTTGCGCCGGCGGATGTTCTGCTGCAGCTTCTCCACGGGCGCGTTAAGAAAAATAAGCAGGTCGGGCTGCGCGAGCTGGGGATTGACGATGTCGAACAGCTTCTGGTAAAGACCGAATTCATCCGGCTTCAGGTTCATTTTTGCAAACAGCAGGCTTTTCACAAAAAGATAATCGCTCACCGTGTATTGCGAGAACAGGTCGCGGGAAGCAAGCATCTCCTTCAGCTGCTTATACCGTTCGGCCATAAAAAACAGCTCCAGCGGAAAAGCGTACTGCTCGGGCTCCGCGTAAAATTTGGGAAGGAAGGGATTGTCCGCGAACTCCTCCAATATCAGCCGCGCCTGCAGGTGCTCTGCCAGCTTCAGCGCCAGGGTGGTCTTGCCCGCGCCGATATTGCCTTCTATGGTAATGAAGCGGTATTGCATGTTCAATGGGCGGCGGCGATGTATTTGTGTACCGGCAGCGGGTCGGGACAGGCTTCCAGCAGCTGTTCCACCGTGAGCTGCAAAATTGGGTGCGTCCAGCCCGGGACCACCTCCCGCAGCGGCGCCAGCACAAAACGGCGGTATTGCATCTGCGGATGCGGCACTTTCAGATGCGGCAGCGTGATCACCTCGTCGTTAAAAAAAATAATGTCGATATCGATCACCCGCGAGTCCCATTTCAGCCGCCTGATGCGTCCGATCTCCCGTTCCGCCTGCATCGTTTCTTCCAGCAATTGCACCGCGCTGAGCGGCGTTTCCAGCACCAGGGCCTGGTTCAGGT
>CBINIO010000118.1:0-10050 GCA_966250725.1 uncultured Chitinophaga sp. | reverse complement strand
CTTCTTATATCTTTGCCCGCGAAGACGGTTATCTTTGCTATCCCAATAATTATACTTATTTCGTGAACTATTACCGCAACACCTTCCAGCATGGCGGCATTTCCCTCGAGGAAATGATCGTGCCGGTAGCCAGGATGGTGAGCAAATAGTAAAAAAAGGAGACAATATGAACCTGAAGAGCACTCCCAACAACCTTGCGAAGCTGGAAAAGATATTTGAGGAGGCGAAATACATCCTGCGGTACGAAAAAGGCACCTTCAATTCCGGCTATTGCGTGCTGGAGCATAAAAAGGTAGTGGTGATCAACAAATTCCTGAATATCGAAGGGCGCATCAATACGCTGATGGACATTCTTCCTTCCATCAACGTGGAAGAAGGTTTCCTGACGCCCGACAGCCAGAAGCTGTACCGCCAGGTGCTGGACAGTAAAGACATTGAAGCCGCCGGCGGAGAAACGGCCGCCGCAGAACCCGAAACAGAATAAGCAGCCGTGAAAGTTATTTTCCTTGGAACGGGGACCTCGCAGGGCGTGCCGGTAATTGCCTGCCCCTGCAGCGTTTGCTCCTCAACAGACGCGCGGGACAAGCGCCTGCGCAGCAGCATACTCATCCAGTCCGAAGGCGGCAACATCGTGATAGACACTACGCCCGACTTCCGCTACCAGATGCTCCGCGCAAAGGTGAAGCGCCTCGAAGCCGTGGTGATCACGCATTCCCATAAAGATCATATCGCCGGCATGGACGACATCCGCGCGTTCAATTTTTTCCAGCAGCAGCCCATCGACATTTACGCGTCGGATTATTCGCAGAACGTGATCATCCGCGAGTTCTCGTACGCTTTTGCGGATTTTAAATATCCCGGCATTCCTGAATTGAACCTGCGCACTATCCTCGACGATCCTTTCAGCATCAACGGTCTCACCTTCATACCCGTGAACGTGCTGCATCATAAAATGCCCGTGCTCGGTTTCCGCTTTGGCGATTTCACGTATATCACCGACGCCAATTATATTTCGGCGGAGGAAAAAGAAAAGATACGCGGTTCGAAAGTGCTGGTGCTGAATGCGCTGCGGCGGGAGAAACATATTTCGCATTTCACGCTCGACGAGGCGATCGCGCTGGGAAAAGAGCTGGAGGTGCCGCAGGTGTACTTTACGCATATCAGCCACCAGCTTGGATTGCACGCCGAGGTAGATCCTGCTTTGCCGGAAGGGATGCGGCTGGCGTACGATGGGTTGGAAGTGGAGGTCTGATAAAAATTTTTTGCGGCGGGAATTTTTTTCAACCGGAAATTAGTCAGACATTCGGCGAAGATCAATACCATTGTTTGTGCAATTTTTTGAGTTCTCCCGGAAGGAACGTTGGGGGATCGCCTGTTTGTTAAGCCTGATCGTTTTCCTTCATTTTTTGCCTTCAGCCTGGGATCATGTTTTTCGTCCGCCGCCGGTGGCGGATACTTCGGGGTTAAGCCGCGTTGCCGCGGAAGTGGCGGTGCTGCTGGCATCGGAGCGGGAGGCCGCTGCGCGGAGGTATGGGAAGTGGGGGGATAGCGGGAGATCGTCCCGCGGAAGTTTTTATGGCGGGAAAGGCAAGCCATATTACCGCGATGGAACACCGTACCGGAAAAGTGTTTATAGAGACACCGCATTTGCAAAAACGGATTTCTACAAATACAAAACGCGTTTCCGCAAGCCCATACCGGCGGTAGATATCAACGCCGCGGATTCCGCGCAGTGGGAGCGGTTGCCGGGCATCGGGCCGTCGTTCGCAAGGAGGATTGTGCGCTACAGGGACAGGCTTGGCGGCTTCCACTCCGTCCAACAAGTAAGTGAAGTGTACGGCCTGGCCGATTCCGTATTTAAAAAAATTCAACCGTTCCTGCGGCTGGGTGATGTTTCTCTAAGAAAGCTAAGTCTGAACGATACAGATGAAAAATCTTTTGCCCTACATCCATATATCAACACGAATCTGGCCCGCCTGATAGTACGATATCGCAGTGCCCACGGGCCTTTCAGCCGGGTAGAAACGCTTCGGGCCCTTGCTTTGGTAGATGATTCCATTTATCGTAAAATTGAAAAATACTTAACGGTCAACTAAACCCAATTTCAGGTTATGGATTTTCAGCCAACGGACATGCAGCAACAGATCGCCCAGGTGATCAGGGATTTTGGGAAAACGCATATCCAGCCGCATGTGCTGGAGTGGGATGAAGCGCAGATATTCCCTGCTGAACTTTTTAAACAGATGGGAGAGCTCGGCCTTATGGGCGTGCTGGTGCCTGAAGAATACGGCGGCTCCGGTCTCGGTTACCTCGAATACGTGACGGTCGTGAGCGAGATCGCGCGTTTCTGCGGCGCTATCGGTCTCAGCGTAGCCGCGCATAATTCCTTGTGCACCGGGCACATTCTCCAATTCGGCAACGAAGAACAAAAACAGCAATATCTTCCCAAACTCGCCACCGCCGAATGGATCGGCGCATGGGGCCTCACCGAGCCGAACACCGGCTCCGATGCCATGAACATGAAATGCGTCGCAAAAAAGGAAGGGGACGAATGGGTGATCAACGGCACCAAATCCTGGATCACGCACGGCAAAAGCAGCGATGTGGCGGTAGTGATCGCGCGCACGGGCGAGCTGCGTGACAGCCGCGGCATGACCGCATTCGTAGTAGAGCGCGGCACGCCCGGTTTCAGCGGCGGTAAAAAAGAGAATAAGCTCGGCATGCGCGCGTCGGAGACCGCGGAAATGATCTTTGACAATTGCCGCATTCCCGCCGCCAATATGCTTGGCAGCGAAGGGGAAGGTTTTATTCAATCCATGAAAGTGCTTGACGGCGGGCGCATTTCCATTGCCGCGCTGTCGCTGGGCATTGCAAAAGGCGCGTACGACGCCGCGCTCAAATATTCGCAGGAACGTTACCAGTTCGATCAGCCCATCGCCAATTTCCAGGGCGTGTCCTTCAAGCTGGCGGATATGGCCACGCAGATCATGGCGGCCGAGCTGCTCACCATGCAGGCGGCGGATATGAAGAACAAAAAAATGCCGATGACGAAACAGGCGGCGATGGCGAAATACTATGCATCGGAGATCGCGGTGTCCGCCTCGAACGATGCGGTGCAGATCTTTGGCGGGTATGGTTACACGAAAGATTTTCCCGTGGAGAAATATTACCGGGATGCGAAGCTTTGTACCATCGGCGAGGGTACGTCGGAGATACAAAAGATCGTGATCGCGCGGGAAGCGTTGAGGGGATAAGCGGCATCGTATGGATTGCAAGAAGAGATCAGGATCGCGGGAGGTGCCGACATAATGAATTGTGGGAAGAAGCGGATTAGGCGGAGCCTATGTGATCGCAGCCGGAGCGTTGAAGCAGCGGAAGCCCTGAAATAAACGACGCAGGCATTGCAGGATGCAGCACATCGGGAGCGCCCAGGAGGCGCAGAAAAATCCATCGTAAATAAACAGTGGTCAAATAAAGAGAGGGTGTATCAAAAACATGATACACCCTCTTCGTAAAAGCCTTTTCAACGGAAGCAGAAAATCGATCCTCATAAATCTATCCGCATGCAACCGTCTCCATAATTCCCCCAACCCCAATTTTTAACCCTCCATGACAATTCTAAACGAATATCCCGCTATCTTTGCAATCGTTTGCAAAGGGTTGTGGAGTAATAGTAATTTGTCATTTTTCAATGGTAAATTATGGCGGACAGATCGTATTTTACATCGTTATTGCATGAGCAGCAATCGATTATCGTATATTTTATATTAACTACCCTCAATTATGACCACTTTTGAAGAACAACTCGACCATCTTTTCCTAACCGAAGACGCCATCCCGGCCGAATACCGGCTGCCGGCGGAAATTCACCAGCGCGAATACCTCTCCGGCGGTGAAATGAAACCCTGGAACGGCGATGTACACACCGTATTTTCCCCCATTTGCATCAAAACCGCCAACGGCCTCGAACGCAAAGTGATCGGCTCATACCCCCTTTGCGGCGCGGAAGAAGCCATGGCCTCCCTGAACGACGCCATCCTCGCATACCGCGACGGCCGCGGCGAATGGCCCACCATGTCCGTGGCCGAACGCATCGCCTGCGTGGAAAAGTTTACCGGCAAAATGATCGCCAGAAAACAGGAAGTGGTGTCGCTCATCATGTGGGAGATCGGGAAGTCGTACGCAGACTCCATCAAGGAATTCGACCGCACCGTGGAATACATCCACGCCACGATAGACGCATTAAAAGACCTCGACCGCAAGTCCTCCGGCTTCTCGATAGAGCAGGGCATCATCGGGCAGATCCGGCGCAGTCCGCTCGGCGTAGTGCTTTGCATGGGCCCGTTCAACTACCCGCTGAACGAAACTTTCACCACGCTCATTCCCGCGCTCATCATGGGCAACACGCTGCTGTTCAAACCCCCGAAACACGGCACCCTGCTGCATTACCCGCTGCTGGAAGCATTCCGCGACTGTTTCCCGAAAGGCGTGGTGAACACCATTTACGGCCGCGGCAACGTGATCGTGCAGCCGCTGATGGAGTCCGGGAAGATCAACGTGCTCACGCTGATCGGTTCCAGCAAAGTGGCGAACCAGCTCAAAAAAATGCACCCGAAGGTGAACCGCCTGCGCGCTATCCTCGGTCTCGACGCGAAAAACGCCGCCATCATCACCGACAAGGCGGACATCGACCTGGCGGTGAAAGAATGCGTGCTGGGCTCGCTTTCCTTTAACGGGCAGCGCTGCACGGCCATCAAGATAATTTTTGTGCACAGCAGCGTAGCGGACGCCTTCCTGGAAAAAATGACGGCCGCCGTGGGCAAGCTGAAATTCGGCATGCCCTGGGAAAAGGACGTGTTCCTCACACCCCTGCCGGAGCCGCAGAAACCGGGCTATTTGCAGAGCTGCGTTGCCGATGCGGTTGCCCATGGCGCCAGGGTGATAAACCCGCACGGCGGGGCTGCAAACGCGTCTTTTGTGTATCCCGCCATCGTGTACCCGGTGAACGAACAAATGAAACTTTACCGCGAGGAACAATTCGGGCCGGTTATTCCCGTCATTCCTTTTGACAATATCGAAACGCCGATCGATTATCTTATCGAGGCGGACCATGGCCAGCAGGTAGCGCTTTTCTCCAACGACGCGGAAGAGCTGGCGTCGCTGATAGACCCGCTGGTGAACCAGGTGAGCCGTGTGAACCTCAACTGCCAGTGCCAGCGAGGGCCGGACATTTTCCCCTTCACCGGCAGGAAAGATTCCGCCGAAGCTACGCTGTCCGTATTCGACGCGCTGCGCGCGTTCAGCATCCGTTCGCTGGTGGCTACCAAACAAACGGATGAGAACAAAGCCCTGATAAACCGCATCGTAAGCGATCAGTCCTCGAATTTTCTTTCAACAAAGTATATTTTTTGATAAATTGTAAAGATGCTGGCCTGTTAAGATTTAGCAGGCCAGTTTTTTGTTTTTTGCAATTTTTTCGATATTTACACCTTAGTGTGATGGAAATGTGTAAACAGAAAGTTAAATTTGGGTTAATTACTTTCCTTACCAATTTATCAACCTAAACACAAAACAGAAAAGATCGAGAAAATTTCTACTCCAAAAAAAAGGTGTCTCAGTTTTTGAGACACCTTTTTAATTTCTTCCCGTCTGAATTAAATTAGCGTAACACCTGCTGATGCTGTTGCCCCCGAGTGCGTAGCAAAACTATTTAACTTTCGTCAACATGCAACCAAAGATCTTCTACCCCCATCCCGTTTTGCGGCCTTATGTTCAATATTATATCTGCGTCGCACTGGGCGCTTCGGACGCTGTGCTCAAAGTGCCGATCGCCCCGCCGGGCTATGCGATTATGGGCGTGCGGATGAGCGATTCCAGGCTGCTGATAAAGGATGGCGACAACGGCCTGGCCGAGGCGCCGCAGATCTCGTTCACCGGGCAATTGACCAGGTTCCGGCTGATCGAGGTGACGGACAGCCACGAGATGTTTTATATCGTTTTTAAACCCTGCGGCCCTTTTCAATTATTGGGCATCCCGCAACATCTGTGTACGGATAAAAGCGAAGACCTTACTTCGATGCTCGCGGCGGGTATTACCACCGAGATCCGTCACCGGCTCGAAGATGCGCGCACCATTCCCGCCGTCCGCCAAATCGTGGAACGTTTTTTACTGCAGCTGTCGCTTTCAGGAAAAAAACGCCCGGGCACGGACAGGATCGCTTACGTTGCGGAGCAGGTGGCGATGCGATGCCGCGAACCGCAGCTGATAAGGAACCTGTGCAGGAACGAAGGATTTACCAAAAGCACGCTGGACAGGCAGATAAAGGCGACGATAGGCCTCACGCCAAAACAGTACCAGCTTATTACGCGTTTTAACACCGTGCTCAGCTATATCCGCCAGCAAAAAGACATCACGCACTGGACGCGCATCGCTTACCGTTTTGGTTATTACGACCAGGCGCATTTTATCAAAGAGTTCAAACATTTTTACGGCAAGGTCCCTACGCAGTATTCCACCAACGACGAGCTGCTCAGCAATATCGCCCACCTGTAACCCCGATCCGGAATTTGCGTCTTTTTTACAATCTGATGCGGCGGCACTGTTCTACTTTGCTTCCAGTTTGTTTCCCGGGAGACCGCTCTCCCGGCGGAAGCATTATTTCAACCCCTCCCGGATACATCGATCGGGCTTTAAAAATTTAATGTTATGAGACAACCAAATCTTTTGCTGTACGCCGCGTTCTTTTTTCTATGCTTTACCTTTTCCTGCAGCAAGGAAGGGCCGGCCGGCGAACAGGGCCCCCAGGGCCCTGCGGGCGCGCAGGGAGAGCAGGGCGCCGTAGGCCCCGCAGGCAAGGACGGGTCCGTTATCTATAGCGGCACCACGGCTCCCGCAGCCAACCTTGGAAAGGTGGGCGACTATTACATCAATAAAAGCACCAGCCAGCTGTATGGGCCCAAAGCCACGTCGGGCTGGGGAACGCCCATCTCCATCAAAGGCGCCACCGGCGCAACGGGCGCCACCGGGGCAACCGGTGCTACAGGCGCAACCGGTGCAACAGGCGCCACCGGGGCCACTGGGGCAACCGGTGCAGCCGGCGCTCCCGGAAGCAAAATACTCAGCGGCACCACGGCTCCGGCGGCGAACGTAGGCGCCATCGGCGATTATTATCTCAATAAAACTAGCTACATGCTGTACGGCCCCAAAACGTCCGGCGGCTGGGGCACGCCGATCGGTCTTGCAGGCGCTGCCAACATCGTGTACTCGGATTGGATACGCTTCAATCCCACCACGACCATCGCCGACAACAGGCTTGTGATGCGCCTGACCATATCGCATAACAGGGGCGAGGACGTGCTGGAGAATAATGCCTATACCATCCTCGTGTACCGCGGCTGGGCCTCGGAAACCACGCAGCCAACGCTGGAAGACATCCAGGAAGTGCAGCCGCTGCAGATCTGGGATGAGGGGAACGGCACTTACAAATGGGATAATTTTTTCCGTTACGCCGATACGCAGTATTCCATTTTTCTCGACATCTGGGTGCTGAAGGACGGCGGCAACACCTGGCCCGCCGATTTTGCGACGGCGGTGTTCCATCAGAATTCGCGTTATTACAAATACCTGCTTATCAAAGACGGCATCAACGCCCGCGCTGCCGGCGCTCCTGATCCGAACGATTATAAGGCCGTATGCAGATACTACAATATACCGGAGTGAGAGCATGGCAATAAGAGATCAAGATCTAAAAAAGGCGCTTCTGTTCTGAAGCGCCTTTTCTCTTACGTCACCGCAATAAATGTTTTAAGCTTCGCCGGCGAATACCCGTACATCTTTTTGAACGCGGCGGAAAAATGATTGGGCGAGCTGTAGCCCAAATGGTCCGCCACTTCGTTGACGTTCATTCTTTTTTCGACCAGCATCGCCCTTGCCGATTTCATTTTCAGCTCCTGCACAAAACCGAATACGGTGCTGCCAAAGAGCTGCTTGAAACCTTTTTTCAGCTTGAATTCGTTCAGCGCGAACCGTCTGCATAGCAGGTGGAGGCTCAATGCGGGGCACAGGTACTCCATACGCAGGTACTCCTTCACCGCCTGCAACCGCTCCGCGTCCGCGAGGGATATACGTTGCGCGCCGGCGGCCGTTACCTGGAAATGCAATAATGCCTGCAAGGGGTCCCACTCATTGTCTAATGTCTGTTCCGATGCGGGAATGGCCGCATGGTCTTTAAAAAAAGCGTGATTGGCGATCGCATTCAGCGCATCGCGTGGAATTTCTGGGGTCATTTTGAATCCGTTTTTCGTATAAGTTTATCCGTTTGTCGTACTATCCGCTGGGGTTGTGCGGTATAATTTTGCTGCAACAAAAATAATTATAAAAATGTTGCGGAAAATACTGAAATGGACGGGCGGCATCATCGGCATATTGGCGGCCCTGCTACTAATTTTTTATTTCACCATGTATATAATGGTGAACAACAAGAGAAGCAAAACCTACGACGTAGAAGTACGGATGATCGGTATTCCCTCGGATTCCGCGTCTGTAGCGGAAGGCGCGCATATCTACGCTACCAGGGGATGCGCGGACTGCCACGGCGAAGATCTTTCGGGTAAAGTTTTTATAGACGACCCCGCGCTTGGCAAGCTGGCCGCCGCAAACCTTACTTCCGGCAAAGGCGGCAGGCCGGGATCGTATACGGACCGTGAGTGGCTGCTGGCCATGCGCCACGGGCTGAACGCGGACAGGAAACCTTTGCTGGTGATGCCTTCCTATGAGTATTACAAAATGTCCGACCAGGATTTGGGAAAGCTGATCGCTTATCTTAAATCCGTGCCGCCGGTGGACCAGGTAAACCCTGCGCATAAGCTGGGCCCGCTCGGCATAGTTTTATCGGGCCTGGGCAAGCTGCCGCTGATATCCGCCGAAAAGATCGATCACCGGTACAAACCCGGCGCGGTCGTAGCCCGCGGGCCCACGCCGGAATACGGGCAATACCTTTCCATGTCCTGCACGGGCTGTCATCATCCGAATCTCAAAGGCGGCCCGAACCCCGTGCCGGGCGGCACTCCCGTCAGGGACATCACCGCCGCGGGCAATATCGGCAAATGGACGCTGGACCAGTTCATGATAGTGCTGCGCAGCGGCAAAACGCCGGACGGGCGCCAGCTCAGGAACGAAGACATGCCCTGGAAAATGACCGCGAACTATACCGACGAAGAAATACAGGCGCTATACAGTTATCTCAAAACGCTGTAACCTCCGGCGGCTTTAAAACGTTTCAACATGGCTTTACCACGCACTATTTCCAATCCTTTTGTTGGGGACAGGGTTACGTTCCTGGAAACGACGGAAGAAACCGGCGGCTCGCATGTGACCGTGCTGGTGGAATTGCAGCCGGGCGGGAAGAACGGCCTGCATTACCACACTACTTTCACCGAACATTTCGAAGTGGTGGAAGGCGAGCTGGGCATCCGGGCGGGAAAAGAATTTTTGTTCCTGCGTAGGGGAGACACGGCGCATGTGCCGTTACATATGCGTCACCTGTTCTTTAACCCGAGCACGCAGCATCCCGTGACCTTCAAGGTCACCATCAGCCCGGCGCGGCAATTCGAAGCCTGTCTGCGCATCGCGTATGGGCTGGCGGCGGACGGGCGGGTGAATAAAAAAAGGGATGCCCAGGCTGAAATACCTCGCGGTATTGATGGCATTGGGTGAAACGTATCTCACCTTCCTGCCGCACGGCCTGCAGGCGCGGCTGTACGGCTTTCTCGCCAAAAGGGCGAAGAAGAACGGCGCGCTCAAAGAACTGGAACCATACTATAAACAACAAGGGACGCCCGAAGGCGTCCCTGCTTAAAATATCATTGGCATGCTTTTACTGATCATTGCTTCGGTACGGAACCTGGCAGACCTGGCGTTGTGTTTCTTTTGCGACACTTTCCGCACGATCGTGCGCGGCGCGTAATTTTAATCAAGGAAATCGTCCGTGTCCTGTTTGGGCTTGCCGGCCATTCCTTCGAACCATGTATCCACGTTGCCCGCGATCACCG
>CBINIO010000117.1:0-10078 GCA_966250725.1 uncultured Chitinophaga sp. | reverse complement strand
CCGGGAGCACAAATAAACGTATTTTTAGCGGCTGCTATCCATAATAAAAAAAGATAAATTTTATTTGCTTGAAAATTCATCAATTAAATTTTTTTTAATAACTTTGAAAACAAGTAATCCTCCGCTTCATTATGAGAAAAGCTGATTTGATTAACAACATTGCTGAAAAAACCGGCATTCCCAAAGTAGATGTGTTAGTAACACTCGAAGCCATGTTCAAGGAAGTTAAGGAGGCGTTAGCAAATGGCGAGCATATCTACATCCGCGGGTTCGGCAGCTTTATTACGAAAAAGCGCGCCGCTAAAATTGGCCGTAACATCAAGAAGAACGTGGCCGTGGAGATCCCGGAACACTTCATTCCAGCATTTAAGCCATCTAAAGAGTTTGTAGCAGAAGTTAAAAAGCTCAAAAGTTCTTAGATTTGCATCCTAACATTTTTTAGGTGCAAAGAAATCAACTACTCCTTCTTGGCCTTGCTGTAGCCGTAGTGACGGTACTGTTCGCGTTTGGCCGTATCACGCCGAAAGTGCAGGGGCACGGCCATGCCGGTCATGACCATGCCGCTGAAGGCGCTCCCATGGCGGGCGTGCAGGCCGCCGATTTTAACGATCTGCTCAGGCAGGCCAAGGAAAAAGTTCCTGCAGACAAGCTGGTGGAGATCACCGGGCTTGAAAATACCGTTGTACGCGGCGATGTTCAGACCCAGCAGATCGCCGCATACCGGCAATTGTACACTATCTGGGACGGGCTCAACGAGCTGCCCATCGCCGCACATTATGCCGCCGAAGCCGCCAAGTTGGAAAATTCGGGAAAAAGCCTCACCTTTGCAGCCAATTTATTTTTAGACCATCTCTCGCACACGCAAGACGCGGGCGTAAGACAGTGGGAGGCCAATTCGGCCAAAGAGTTGCTTGACAGGGCCATTGCGCTTGAACCAAACAATGACACGCTGAAAGTAAAGAAAGGTACGCTGATCGTTATGAGCAACGGCTCGGCGCCCATGGAAGGCATCGCATTGCTGATGGACGTCGCGGAAAGAAATCCCGATTTCCTGGACGCGCAGCTTACCCTGGCAAATTTCGCCATCACCTCCGGCCAGTTCGATAAAGCCATCGAACGCATGGAAAAAGTGCTGGAACGCCACCCTGACGAGCCGAAAGCCATGTTCCTGCAGGCCGTGGCCCATCAGAGCAAAGGAGAAAACGATAAAGCCGTCGACCTGCTCCGCCAATGCCGCAAGCTGATCAAAGATCCGGCGCTGGCTGCTGAAATAGACGAGTATATAAAGAGCATTAAGTAATAATATTATAAAACATTAAAAACGTAAAAAGGTATGCCCTGCGGAAAGAAAAGAAAAAGACATAAGATCGCAACCCACAAACGCAAAAAAAGGTTGAGAAAAAACCGTCATAAGAAAGGTAAGAAATAATTCTCCTGTTTCCCCGCCATTTATACTAACAGGTATAAGTAGACGGTAGGGCCCGACACGATAAATTTTTTTAAGCGATCCTGCATGATTTTAGCTTTAATTGTTAAATTGCTAAAGTCATGCAGGTTGTTTTCGTAGTCCGGCCTGTACAGATTCCGGAACTTATCCTGTATATCACTGAACCCTTTGCACAATCCTCTCCTCGTAGTGAATCGCCGGCCCCAGAACCCGGCCTCTCATTTGGGCATGTTGTATTCCCGTGTAAGCGCGGGTGCACTAAAGTGAAGTATTTATGGATAAAATTTTGACGCTTGAATAAGGAATTGATTATAAATGCAGCACCGTCCGGTGTGGAAATTGCATTGCTGGAAGATAAGAAGTTAGTCGAGCTGCACCACGAAAGCGGCAACCCTAATTTTGCAGTGGGAGACCTTTATTTGGGCAAAGTAAAGAAACTCATTCCCGGCCTTAACGCCGCTTTTGTTGACGTCGGCTTCGAAAAAGACGCCTTCCTGCATTATACCGATCTCAGCCCCTACATCCGCTCGCTGCTGAAATTTACCCAGCAATCGATCACCGATAAGTCGGAACACTTCGATTTCGGTAAATTCAAGAACGAGCCCGAGATCGTAAAAACAGGCAAGATCACCGAAGTGCTCGGTGGCAAACCCAACATCCTCGTACAGATCCTCAAAGAACCCATTTCTTCCAAAGGCCCCAGGCTCAGCTGCGAAATTTCGCTGCCAGGCCGCTTTATCGTGATCACCCCCTTCAATAACATTGTGGCCGTATCCAAAAAGATACATTCATCGGAAGAAAGGAAAAGACTGCAAAAGATCGTAGAGGCCATCAAACCGCCCAACTTCGGCGTGATCGTACGCACCGCCGCCGAAGGCAAAAAAACCGCCGAGCTGCACGAAGACCTCACCACCCTCGTCAGCACCTGGAAAACCATCCAGCAGAACCTGCGCAACGGCCAGGCCCCGCAAAAGATACTGAGCGAACAAACAAAGACCACCAGCATCCTGCGCGACCTGCTCAACGAAAGCTTCAACCGCATCGTGATCAACGATAAAAATATTTATACGGACACCAAGACGTATATCCAGAAGATCGCGCCGGAAAAACAGGAGATCGTTACCTATTACCACAACGGCGCGCCCATCTTCGATCACTTCGGCGTTACCCGGCAGGTAAAAGCATCGTTCGGCAAAACCGTGAACCTCGACAGCGGGGTGTACCTCATCATCGAAGCCACCGAAGCCCTGCACGTCATAGACGTGAACAGCGGCTACAAAAGCTCGAGCAACAACCAGGAGCAGAACGCCCTCGCCTCCAACCTCGAAGCGGCGGCGGAGATCGCGCGACAGCTCAGGCTGCGCGACCTGGGCGGCATCATCATCATCGACTTTATCGATATGAAGCTGCCGGAAAACAAAAAAACGGTGTACGAGGCCATGGAAAAATTCATGGGCCCCGACCGCGCGAAACACACGATCCTGCCCATCTCCAAGTTCGGCCTGATGCAGATCACGCGGCAGCGCGTAAAACCCGAGATCACCATTTCCGTAGCGGAAGATTGCCCCGCCTGCAAAGGCACCGGCAAGATCGGCGCTTCCATGCTCATCGTGGAAGACATCGAAAAAAACCTACAGTACCTGCTCAACCACCAGCACCAGGGCCTCACCATCCGCGTGCATCCCATCCTGTACGCCTTCCTCACAAAAGGATGGATGTTCCGAAGCCGGCAATGGAAATGGTATTTCGCCTACAAAAAATGGATCAAGCTGCGGGCGGATTCCAACTACCACCTCACGGAATACCACTTTTTTGACGCCAACGACGAAGAGATCAAATTATAAAAAAGATATTGCAAAGGGCTTGCCGCTGAAAACCGGCAAGCCCTTTTGCATGATTGTTGCGTAAGATGCAACATACATCGAACCCGATTGTTATACCTCGTAAAAACCGTTCTGTGCTATGCTGAAATATCTGCCGTTATCCGTACTCGCCGTTATGATCTTCTTCTCCGCCTGCAAACAGGGCGCAAAGAAACAGCCCGAAGGCATCAACCGCGACACTACGCACTATACCAGACAGGAATATATCGCCCAGGCGCTCGACAGCAACCAGGTTGGCGAATTCCTGGCACGGCATGCGGAATTTGCGCCCTATGGCGAACTGATCCGCGAGTTTTACCGCAACCGCGATTATCACTACGCATGGATCAACGAAGAAGGCATTACGGAACAGGCCGGCGGCCTGCTCAACATGATGCGGCAGGACGAGGAAAGCGGCATCAAGGACAGCACGCTCGACAAAAGCCGTGTGAGCGCGCTGTACGATTCCATCGCGCTGATGGGCGACAGTCTCGACCGGCGGGATACCATCGTGCCCATCGCCGAGCTGAGCCTTACCGGGCAGTTTTTCGTATATGCGAACAAGGTATGGGGCGGCATGACGAACGAGAACGCCAAAGCGCTCGAGTGGTTCATCCCCCGAAAAAAGATCAACGTGCAGAGCCTGCTGGACTCCATCATCCGCAACCCCAAACGCGCGTTGTCGGCCAGCGAGCCGGTGAACCGGCAGTACAAGCTGCTGCGCGACGAGCTGACGCGGGTGGGCGACCTCGCGAGAAAACACCCGCAGCAGGATTCCATCCGCCTGCCCGACAAAAAGAAAACCTATAAATCCGGCGATTCCTCCGAAGTGATAGCGGCCGTCAAATCGCGGCTCGCCATCTGGGGCGATTACAAGGAAAACGATACCAGCCGGCAGTTCACGCCGCTGCTCGATTCCGCGCTGCGCAACTACCAGGCGCGCATGGGCCAGAAGCCGGACGGCATTATCCGCCAGCAAACCGTGGACGCGCTGAACCGCCCGATGGAACATTATATGCGCCAGCTGCTGCTTAATATGGAACGCCTGCGCTGGGTGCCGGTGGAAGTAACGACCGACTACCTGCTGGTGAACATCCCCGAGTTCAGGCTGCACGCGTACGAGAGCGGCAAGCTCGCCTGGAGCTGCAACGTGGTAGTGGGCACGCCCGGCGCCAGCACGGTAATTTTCAGCAAGGAAATGAAATACGTGGTGTTCGCGCCATACTGGAACGTGCCGCCCGGCATTCTCGGCAACGAGGTGCTGCCCGGTATCAGGCGAAGCGGCGCGGCGTACCTGAACCGGCATAATATGGAAGTGGTGAACGGCAGCGGCAAAGTGATATCTCCCGGCTCCATCAGCTGGGGCAAATACACCGGCAGGAATTTCCCCTACATCGTGCGGCAGAAACCAGGCGGCGCCAACTCGCTCGGCAAAGTGAAATTCCTTTTCCCGAACGAATACAACATCTACCTGCACGATACGCCGTCAAAAAATCTTTTTAAAGAAACAAAACGTTCCTTCAGCCACGGCTGCATCCGCGTAGCGGAACCCAAGCATCTCGCGCAATGGGTGCTGCGCAAGGATTCCAGCTGGACGGAAGCGAAAATAGACGCGGCGATGAATGCGGGGAAAGAAAAATATGTGACGCTGAAAGAAAAGCTGCCGGTGTATATCGGGTATTTCACCGCCTGGGTGGACAGCCAGGGCCGCCTCAATTTCCGCGACGACGTGTATGGTCACGACGCGAAGCTGGCGAAGCTGCTATTTGGTCAGTAACATCGCTTTGCGTGCGGCCTTTTCCGCCTGCTGCTGCAGCACGGGCGTAGCCGGCCCCAGTCTGCGTACCATAAAGTAACCCGCGGCCAGCACCGCCACGCAGCCGCAAACGATGGTCATGTACATGACCGGCGACCCGCTCATGAACTGGAAAGTGCCCGCGGAAAGCAGCAGCGCGGTAGCCACGTTGTTGGTGAGGTGAATAAGAAAACAGGCGCAGAGGTCGCGGAGACGCAGGTAGAACAGTCCCGTGAGCAGCCCGAGCAGAAAGGCGCCCGGCATCTGCGCGGGATCGGGATGCGCGAGCATGAACAGCAGCGAGCTTTGCAGCAGCGCCACTCCGCCGGAATAACGTTTCATCAGCGCTTCCATGATGATGCCGCGGAAAAGCATTTCTTCCATGAACGCCGCCAGCATCACCGACACCACGATCCTGTAGCCGGAGCCCGCGTGGATAGAAGTGAAAGAAAGCTCGGGCCATGCGGGAAGCGGCAGCAGGTAACCCATGGCGTCCTTCACCAGTACCAGCGCGAGCGCCATGGAAAACGCCAGCAGAAAGGTTTCTACGGAAATATTGATCCTGGGGATCAGCCGGAAGTTGTTTTTTTTATTGACGAGCGTATACAGTATCACGCTGACGCCGCTGAGCAGGTAGATGGTAACGAGCAGCGAAGTGTGCCGCAAAAGCCCGCTCCCGGCAAAACAGTAAAGAAGACCGGCACCCGCGATCCAGCCGGCGTAAAGGCTGATCTGCATTTTCCAGGCGCCGTTGAGCGAAAGACCATTCAGGGTTTTGACATACATAACCGGATAGATGATGTTGTTGCGCGTTATGGCATTTCTTTGGTTGACACGATAATGCTAATATAATCAATTTGCGTATCTAAAGTCTTATTTTTGCGGCATATGGAAAAACAGGTCATCAACACCAACAACGCCCCGGCGCCGATCGGTCCTTACAACCAGGCGGTGAAAGCGGGCAGCATGCTTTTTATTTCGGGGCAGATCGCGCTGAACCCTGAAACGGGGCAGCTGGAAAAAGATGATATCATCAGCGAAACGCACCGCGTGATGCAGAACCTTCGCAACATTCTCACCGAAGCGGGCATGGACTTTTCCGACGTGGTGAAAAGCACCATTTTTATCATGGACATGGGCGCCTTCTCGCAGATCAACGAAGTGTACGGGAAATATTTCTCCGGTTACTTCCCGGCCCGCGAAACCGTGCAGGTAGCGGCTTTGCCAAAAGGCGTGAATGTGGAGATATCAATGATAGCCGTTAAATAACATTATGGACATTCTCGTAACCGGCGACGCGCAGCGTTGGGAGGAATTCCGCGGCGGCAGGAGCACCGAAGGCCACGAATGCGTTTGGGAGCCCGAGCTGCAGCTGATCGGCAGCGCGGTGGACGTTGTGATCGATCTTTCGCTGGACGAACGGCCCGAGCGGCTGATGCTGTACGCGATGAAGCCGGAAGTGCCGGTGCTGGGCTGTCTTGTGAAAACATCGCCCGCGGTGTGGGAGCAGTACGGGCACATCTACGCGGTGAACTGGCTGCCCGGCTTTATCGGCATGAACCCGCTGGAAACGGCGCTTTCCGCCGCAGGCGAGGCCGCAAGGCTCAAAACGCTGATGCAGTCGCTGGGCTGGCCTTACGAGACCGTAAAGGCCGCTACGGGGCTTGTAACGCCGAGAGTGATCTGCATGATCGTGAACGAAGCGTATTTTACCGCGGGGGAAGGCACCGCTTCGCGGGAAGACATAGACATCTCCATGAGGCTCGGCACCAACTATCCTTCCGGTCCTTTTGAATGGAGTAAAAAGATCGGCGTCCGCAACGTATACGAAGTGCTGCAGGCCGTATTCCGGGAAACAGGCAATGAACGTTACCGGCCCGCGCCACTGTTGCGGGAAGAGTACGAAGCGCTGCCGCAATAAAAAAACATTTTCACATTGGCACTTATACTGCATATCGATACCGCTACTTCGCTGGGTTCCGTTTGTTTGTCGAAAGACGGGAGCGTGCTGGAAACGCTGCATAACGCCGACCAGAAAGATCATGCCGCCACGATCGGTTTATTCATCCAGCGCCTGCTGGAAAATCACGGCGTGCTCCACGAAGAGCTGGACGCGATCGCCGTAAGCGCGGGCCCCGGCTCGTATACAGGTTTGCGTGTGGGCGCCGCTACGGTGAAAGGGTTGTGTTACGCCTGGAAAAAACCGCTCATCGCAATATCCACTTTACAAATGATGGCCTCCGGGCTGCAGGCTGAATTGCGCGAAGACGCATGGTATGCGCCGATGATAGACGCGCGGCGGATGGAAGTGTTCACCGCGGTGTATGACGGCGATTTAAAGGCCGCTTTGCCCCCGCAATCGATGATACTCACGCCCGATGCGTTCGCGTCATATATTGGGCAGAAAACGACGTTTTTCTTTGGCGACGGCGCCCCCAAATGGCATGAATTGTCAGGATCGCCTGCCAATGCTGTTTTTCCTCCATACCGGATCTCCGCTGCGCACATGGTGCCTTTGGCCGAAAAAGCCTTTGCAGGCAAGGATTTCCAGGACGTCGCCTACTTCGCTCCCCACTATCTCAAAGCCTTTTTTCAGCCCGGAAAACCCTGACATCGGGTAATTTTTTAGCAGATTTTTAGCATTTCCCCGCATCATATTACGCATTGAAACGCGTTATAATCTGAAGACGGCCGAATGGACGGTAAAACGCGCCCGGAAATGTCATGTGCGTGTCAAATTGTGGAAAAAAGCGGCATATTCCGATTTATATATTAAAAAAGAAGGTATAGAAATTTTTTTTATTGTGACAGATATTATAATTTTGTATAATCAATATCCGTGGTTGTTGTCTAATAATCGCGTTTTACTGTCCGTTGATCCCTGTCATTTCATTTATTTTTAAAACTATTTTGCGATGGAAAAACAATTATTAACTACCTCTTCTAATACTCTTATTATTTCGAGAGGTAACAATGAAAAAGATCAGATCAAATTGGATTACATTGCCGTTAAAAAGGCCGCGATGGTGTTGAGAGCGATCAACCACAAACTGCGCCAGCAAATGATCAAGCTGCTGGAAGACCATAAGCGCATGACTGTAACGGAGATCTATGTGAAGCTGCGTTTGGAACAGTCGGTAGCAAGCCAGCACCTCGCCATCCTGCGCCGCGCAGGCATCGTCATCACCGAAAGGGACGGCAAGTTCATCCACTATACCATCAACAAGCAGCGAATTGCAGAAGTAGCGAAGTTTGTCGAAGAGCTGGTGGGCTGATCCATCCAATCTTATCTTTAAGTGGCCGAAAGAGCGGCCCTGCACCATACTGAACCGGCCGTCTTCTCCTTTGGGGAAGACGGTCTTTTTATGCCCGCTTTATTCCCCTTATCCTACCGGGTAACAGTTTGACCCGCCCCTGACATCCATCATCCCCCGTTGTACAACTTCTTCGTATTTTTGCATAAATCAAAAACCATATGTTCATTAAGCAGTTGTACACAGGTTGCTTGTCGGAAGCCGCCTATTACATTGAATCGGACGGCGAGGCCGCCATCATCGACCCGCTGAGAGATATCGAACCCTACCTTGAACTGGCGCACGAAAGGAACGCTTCCATCAAATATATTTTCGAGACGCATTTTCACGCCGACTTCGTGTCCGGCCACCTCGATCTTGCGGCCGCTACCAAAGCGCCCATCGTGTACGGCCCCGAAACCGTCACCAGTTTTCCCGTGCATATCGCGAAAGACGGCGAGGATTTCAGGATCGGCAAGCTGACGGTGAGGGCGCTGCATACGCCGGGTCATACGCTGGAATCCACCTGTTACCTGCTGCTCGACGAGCAGGGCGAGCCGAACGCCATTTTCACCGGCGACACTTTGTTCGTGGGCGATGTGGGCCGTCCCGACCTGTTCAGCGGCAATCTCAGCAAGGAAGCGCTGGCCGGTCATTTGTTCGAATCGCTGAATAACAAGATCAAAACACTACCCGATCATGTAACGGTGTATCCCGCGCATGGTCCGGGTTCCGCCTGCGGCAAAAATCTCGGGCCCAATACTTATAGCACCATCGGCGATGAAAAACGCAGCAATTATGCATTGCTGGCGGAAGACAAAGCCGATTTTATCAAACAGGTAACGGAAGGGCTGGCTACGCCGCCGCAATATTTTCCCATCAACGCGCAGATCAACAAGGAAGGTTACGATACGATGAACACGGTGATGGAACGAAGCCTAAAACCTTTGTCCATAGCGGAGTTCAAAGAGAAAGCCGCCGCGGGCGCAGTGATACTTGACACGCGCAATGCGAACGTTTTTACCGAAGGGTTCGTGCCCGGTTCCATCAGCATCGGCCTGGAAGGGCGCTTCGCGGAATGGGCGGGAAGCCTGCTGCCGTTCGATCAGCCCATGCTGCTTATAACCGCGGCAGGGCAGGAGGCCGAGACCATCGTGCGGCTTGCGCGTGTTGGTTTTGATAAAGTGCAGGGTTATCTCGAAGGCGGTTTTGAAGGCTGGAAAGCGGCCGGTGAAAAGATCGACATGATCATTTCCGTGGATGCAGACGAGCTGGCGATGGATATCCCGCATGATGAGAACCTGGTGGTGGTGGACGTTCGCAAACCGGCCGAGTATGCGGACGGGCATATCAAAGACGCCATCAACGTAACCCTCAGCGATATGACCGACCCCGGCGCCCTCGCCGATATGGACGATCATCTTAATCTCTACGTGCATTGCGCCGGCGGCTACCGCAGCGTGATCGCCTGCTCCATCATGAAACGCGAAGGCATACACAATCTCCGCAACGTAAACGGTGGTTTTGCCAAGATGAAAGATCAGAAAGGGCTGACGGTTGTGCAGGAGAAGAATATTCTGAATTGAGTTTTTTTATGAGGGGAGAGAGGTGTTAACACCTCTCATGTGTAATAGTTAAGATTTTATCCGACAGTCGGGTAAAAATACTAGGCAGCTGGCGG
>CBINIO010000116.1:0-10158 GCA_966250725.1 uncultured Chitinophaga sp. | reverse complement strand
GCGCCGACGAAGAGGATCATGTAATTGCCGCCGATGGCGGAAGGAACGAAACAGGATCATTCAACAGGGCCGGCGCATCCTTTGCCGCCGGCCTTTTTTCGATATGAAGGAAAGCATTCAAAATTGGATCGTTAAAAGAAAATGGCGGCTCGGCATATTCGCCGTGCTGCTGCTGTGGTATTGTTTCCTGCTGCCGGCGAAGCTGTTCACCGCGCCCACCTCCTTCGTGCTGGAAGACGTGAACGGCGAGCTGATGAACGCCGCCATCGCGAAAGATGGGCAGTGGCGGTTCCCCGCGGACAAGCTGGTGCCGGAGAAGTTCGAGGAATGCATCGTGGCGTACGAGGACAAACGTTTTTTTTATCACTGGGGCATCGACCCGCTGGCGCTCGGCCGCGCCGTGAAGCAGAACATCAGCGGCGGCAGGGTAGTGAGCGGCGCAAGCACCATCACCATGCAGGTGATCAGGCTGTACCGCAACAAGCCGCGTACGTTCTGGCAAAAGACGATAGAAATGATCCTGGCGACGCGGCTCGAGTTCCGGTATTCAAAAAGGGAGATACTCGGGCTGTACGCCGGCAATGCGCCTTTCGGCGGGAACGTGGTCGGTCTCGAAGCCGCCGCCTGGCGGTATTACGGGCGAAAACCCGCCCAGCTTTCATGGGCGGAAACCGCCACACTGGCCGTACTGCCCAACAGCCCGGCCCTGATACATCCCGGCCGCAACCGGCAGGCTTTGCTGGACAAACGCAATTCGCTGCTGCAAAAGCTCTGGCGCAACGGCACCATCGACAGCAGTACCTGCGCGCTCTCCTGCATGGAGCCCCTGCCGGACAAACCGCATGCGCTGCCGCAATACGCGCCGCATTTGCTCGACCGTTTCAGACAGGATTATGCGCGCGACAGATCAACCGCCAGCACCCGCCTCCGCACCTCGCTCGACGGGCAGCTGCAGGAGAACGTGAACGACATCCTTTTCCGGCATCACCAGCAGCTCCGAGCCAACGGCATCAACAATGCCGCCGCCCTCGTGCTGGATGTCGAAACCGGTCATGCGCTGGCGTACGTGGGCAACGTATACGATCCTTCCAACCCCGAGCTCGAATCTTTTGTAGACATCATACAGGCGCCGCGAAGTCCCGGCAGCACGCTGAAACCGCTGCTGTACGCCGGTATGCTGCACGACGGGCTGATGCTGCCCAACACGCTGCTGCCCGACGTGCCCACGCAGATCGCGGGATATGCGCCGCAGAATTTCGATCAGTCGTACGACGGCGGCGTGCCCGCATCACGGGCGCTCGCGCGTTCGCTGAACATCCCGGCGGTGAGGCTGCTGCAGCAATACCGCGCGGAACGTTTTTTACTGCTGCTCAAAAAGCTCGGCATCACCACCATGAACAAACCCGCCGCGCACTACGGCCTCTCCATGATCCTCGGCGGCGGCGAAACCACGCTGTGGGAACTGAGCGGCGTATACGCCAGCCTGGCGCGCAGCCTGCTGCACCTGGAACAATACAAAGGCAAATACGATGCGGACGATTATCATGCGCCCGGCTACCGTCCCGATGAAAGGCTGCCGTCGCGCAATCCTTTGTCCCGCTTCGGCCTGCTCGACGCCGGCGCGATCTGGTACACCTTCCAGGCCATGGAAGAAGTGATGCGGCCGGGCGAGGAATTTCTCTGGCAGGCGTTCGCATCTTCCAAAAGGATTGCCTGGAAAACGGGCACCAGCTTCGGTTTTCGCGACGGATGGGCCATTGGCGTTACGCCTTCGCATGTGGTGGGCGTGTGGGTAGGGAATGCGGACGGGGAAGGACGGCCGGGGCTTACCGGCGTATCCACCGCCGCGCCGGTCATGTTCGATATTTTCAGGTTGCTGCCCGGCACGGCGCCTATAGCGGCGCCTGCGGATAAATTGCGGCCGGTGCTGGTATGCCGGCAAAGCGGGTACAGGGCCGGGGAATATTGTACGGATAAAGATACTTTGCCGGTGCCCGCGGCGGGTTTGCGTTCGCCCGCATGCCCGTACCACCAGCTGATCCACCTCGACGCATCGGGGCGGTACCGTGTGACGGCGGATTGCGAAGCGCCGCATCTTATGCAGCACAAATCCTGGTTCGTGCTGCCGCCGGCGATGGAACATTTTTACAGGATGACGCATGCTTACGAGCCGCTACCGCCTTTCAAACCGGGCTGCAATACGATAACACCCGGCAAATCGATGGAACTGATCTACCCCCGGCCCGGCGCGCGGATATTCGTGCCGGTGGAGATCGACGGAAGCCTCGGGCAAACGGTATTCAAAGCCACCCACCGCCAGCAGTCGGCGAAGATCTTCTGGCATTTGGACGATCATTTTGTGGGAATGACGACGGATTTTCACCAGATATCGCTGCGGCCGGAACCGGGGCGGCATACGCTGACGCTGGTGGATGAGGAAGGGGAAGAGATCAGGCAGGTGTTCGAGATACTGGATAAGGCGAAAGGGAGGTGAGCATTTCAGTAATTATACTTCTCCTTCCACAACGCTTTCAGGTACCGCCGCAATTCATCCTCCCGCGCATTCTTCCCCGGCTCGTAGAACTTCGTCCCGGCAATTTCCTGCGGCAGATACTCCTGCGGTGAAAAATTATGTTCGAAATCGTGCGAATATTTGTAATCCTTCCCATACCCCTGCTGCTTCATCAGCTTCGTGGGCGCATTGCGGATATGCAGCGGCACGGAGAGGTCGCCGGTTTGCGACACCATGTTCTGCGCCATGCCGATCGCCATGTACGAGGCATTGCTTTTGGGAGAGGAGGCCAGGTAAGTAGCGCATTGCGAAAGGATGATCCGCGCTTCCGGGTGGCCGATCAGATTGACGGCCGTAAAAGTGCTGGTAGCCAGCAGCAGCGCGTTGGGATTGGCGTTGCCGATGTCTTCCGAAGCCAGTATCACCATCCGCCGGGCGATGAACTTTACGTCTTCCCCGCCTTCGAGCATCCTCGCCAGCCAATACACCGCGCCATTGGGATCGCTGCCGCGGATGGATTTGATGAACGCTGAAATAATGTCGTAATGCTGCTCGCCCGCTTTGTCGTATATCGCGACCCGCTGCTGGGCGATCTCCATCACTTTTTTATTCGTGATCACGATGGGCTGCTCTTCCTGCAGCGTGTCCACCACCAGCTCGAACAAATTCAGCAGCTTGCGCGCATCGCCCCCGGCGATATTGAACAGCGCCTCGGTTTCCTGCAGCCCGATGGTTTTTTCCGCCAGCCACTCGTCTTTCGTCATGGCCTGCTTCAACAACTGTTGCAGCTGCTCCGGCCCCAATGCTTTCAGCACATATACCTGGCAGCGCGACAGCAAAGCCGCGTTCACTTCGAACGAAGGGTTTTCCGTAGTGGCGCCGATCAGCGTCACGATGCCTTTTTCCACCGCGCCGAGCAACGCGTCCTGCTGGCCTTTGTTAAAACGGTGGATCTCGTCGATGAACAGCACGGAATGTTTATGCCTCGCCAGCTCGATCACCTCGCGGATGTCCTTTACGCCGGAAGAAATGGCGCTGAGCGTGTAGAACGGCACCTGCAGCGTATTGGCGATGATGTTGGCGATGGTGGTTTTGCCCACGCCGGGAGGTCCCCACAATATCATGGAAGGTACTTTGCCCGCCTGTATCGCTTTGCGGAGAATACTGCTGTTGCCGGTCAGGTGCTCCTGCCCGACGAGATCGTCCAGCACGGCGGGCCGTAATCGTTCTGCCAATGGTGCGCGCATGGTGTGCTATGGGTTATTGATATCAAAGAAACTGTTCTCTTCCTCGTTCTTCTCCTGCTGCTCCTTTCTCCAGCGATTGAAGAAAATACGGCTCAACTCGCAATTGACCGCGATGGCCGCGGCGTGGATGCCGCCGAATACGACCACCATTTTGCGGACGAGCCGCACGATCTGCTCCACCGTATAACCTTTCGTGTCCTTCATGTTGCTCGTGTCCATCATTTTCATGATCGCTTCGTCGCTGTAACGGCTGGTAATGATGATGTTGACGGCTACGTACACGGCGTAAATAAAGGCGCCCACGCCGGCAATAAGGATGGTGCGGGGAAGGCTGGCGGGAAGGGGAATATTCGGATTGGCGATGCTGCGCTGCAATTGCGTGCATAAAATGTTATGGTACAGCACCACGGCGAGAAATAAAAGCGACATCAGCGCCGCGATGGCCGAGGGCACTATCAGCAGCGACATCAGGATGAATAACATAAAAAAGCCTACAACAACGATGTTTCCCCAGGTCAGGAAACGGAAAAAACCAAACAGAAATGCCATAAACCCTTATTTTTTAGTCCCTGCAAACCTACGAATTTACCATTTATAACAAAGCCCGCGCCGGATGTGCCAAATCTTCGATAAATTTATTCCTCTAAACCTGATAATATGCATCAACTCCCATCCGCCGGCAAATGGATGGCGGCCGGCATGCTGATCGCGTTTTGCGCGACGGACGTACTGGCCCAGTCACAAAAAGTTCCGGCGTTCGAAATGTCGTCGCTCAACCGCAACATCCAGCCCTGCGCGGACTTTGACGGGTTTACCAACGACGGCTGGAAAAAAGCCAACCCGATCCCCGGCACCGAAAGCCGCTGGGGCGCCTTCAACGTGCTGGATAAAGAAAACAAGGAGGTCCGCCTGAAAGGCATCATCAACGAAATAACCAGCCGCAAAGGTCTTGATAAAGGCACCGAAGAACAGCAGATCGCCGATTATTACGCCTCCTTCCTCGACACCGTTACCATCGAAAAAAGAGGCATCACGCCGCTTCGCCCTTACCTGGACAAGATCGACGGGATCAAAACACTGGCCGACTGGGCGCGTGTTTGCGGTGAATTGCAGACCATCGGCGTAAGCACCTGGGCGGGCTTCGCCGTGGACGCGGACGCGAAAGACAGCAAGGTGAACACAGTGTATGGCGGGCAGGACGGGCTGAGTCTCGGCGAAAGAAGCTATTATGAAAGGGAAGACGAAAGCACCAAAAACGTCCGTAAGGAGTTTGAAGGCCACGTCAATAAAATGTTCAGCCTCGCCGGGTTTAAAGAAAAAAATCCCGGTAAGACCATCCTCGATTTCGAGACCGCCATCGCCAAATTGCAGCTCACGAACGTGGAACTGCGCGACCCGGTAAAAACTTACAACAAGATAGGTTTCGCGCAGCTGCCCGAGCTGGCTCCCGAATTCGACTGGAAAGCCTTTGCGGAACAGCAGGGCCTGCATACGGACACCGTGGTGGTGCAGGACAAACCGTACCTCACCAACGGCGCGAAACTGCTGGCTGCCACACCGGTGAGCACGCTGAAGACATACACCAAATTCCAGCTGCTGTCTTCCTTCGCCGGCTACCTGCCAAAAAAATTCGACGACGAGAACTTCCGTTTCTTCGCCACCGTCATGACCGGCCGTAAAGCGCAGCGCCCGCGTGTGGACAGGGCCATCCGCTCTACCGACGGCATCCTGGGCATGCCGCTGGGCAAGCTTTTCGTGAAAAAATATTTCCCCGAAGCCAGCAAACAGAAAGTGTCCGAGATGATCGAGAACGTGCGTACGGTTTACGGCGAGCGCATCGATAAGCTCACCTGGATGAGCGCCGCCACGAAAGAAATGGCGCATAAAAAACTGAAAGCCTTCACCTACAAGATCGGTTATCCCGACAAATGGAAAGATTATTCCAGCATCGATATCCGGAAGGACCGCCTCGTGGAGAACATCATCAGCGCGGCGCATTACCGTAACAACGAAAGGAATAACAAGGTGGGCAAACCGGTGGACAGGTCGGAATGGCTGATGACGCCGCAAACGGTGAACGCTTATTACAACCCGCTCAACAACGAAGTGGTGTTTCCCGCGGGCATCCTGCAGCCGCCGTTCTTTAACGCCGATGCGGACGATGCGGTGAACTACGGCGGCATCATTGCCGTGATCGGTCATGAGTTCACGCATGGTTTTGACGACCAGGGCTCGCAGTTCGACGCGGAAGGCAACCTGCAAAACTGGTGGACGGAAGAGGACCGCAAGAACTTTGACGCGCTGGCGAAAAAATACATCGATTATTTCAGCAGCCTGGAGCCTTTACCCGGTTTCAAGATCAACGGCGCGCTCACCATCGGCGAGAACATTGCCGACCTCGGCGGGCTTACGCTGGCCTATCACGCCTTGCAAAAAAGCATCGAAGGCAAGCCGGAACCCCCGAAAATAGACGGTTTCGACTGGAAACAACGTTTCTTCCTCGGCTGGGCGCAGGTATGGCACGCGAACATCACCGACGCGGCGCTGCGCAAGCAGATACAGACCGACCCGCATAGCCCGGCCCGTTACCGCATCAACGGTCCGCTGCCGCATATGACCGAGTTCAGCGAGGCATGGCATTGCGGCGAAGGCGACAAAATGGTGCTGCCCGCAGCGCAACGCGTGGTGATCTGGTAACCCTTTCACGTAAGCATACGCAAAAAGCCGTCCCATCGCGGGCGGCTTTTTTTATTTGAGTGATAATCAGGTTATTAGATGTTCTGCAGAAATACCGCAGCCGTAAAAAATGCGTATTTCTACGAATCATTTCAGGTAGTAGTACGCTTTCATAATCCTAATGGATATCAGACCTTTGAGCAGGATTTAATCGGTCTTGCCCGGAAGCGATACGCAGGTATCCCGAATGAAATTAAAAGAATTTCGCAACCGGGCAGTCCACCGGCCTGTCCACCGTTGTGACCCCAATTTCCCTGGAGGCCGGTGCAGGTTCCGCACCTGTGCCGGCACCAACGGCTTCCTTCCGCCTGTTTTACCCGCCCGCGCGTTTCGCGCAAATACTATCAATAAGCAGCAATTAACTGTTAATCCGTTTACGCGGGCTTTCTTATCCTTGTACAAAATTCCGAGGTATGAAATTCCACGATTGTTTGAAAGCTGCTGTTGTCGCCGGTTTGTTATCCGCCGGCTTACCCGTTTCCGCGCAGCAGCCCGACCAGCTATGGGGGCAGCAGGCCGAAGCCGGGAAGGGAGAAAAGACCCGCTGGTTCACCGACGCCAAATTCGGCCTTTTCCTGCATTGGGGGCCCTACGCCCATTTTGCGGGCGACATCCGCGGCAAACGGTATTACGGCATCACCGAATGGATTATGAAACGGGATAAAACGCCCGCCGATGAATACGCCAAACTCGCCGCAGGCTTCAATCCTGTGGAGTTTGACGCGGAAGAATGGGTGCGCATCGCGAAAGCTTCCGGCGTAAAGTATATCGTGCTCACCGCCAAACACCACGACGGCTTTGCCATGTGGGATTCCAAAGTGTCCGGCTTCGACATCGTGGACGCCACGCCTTACAAAAAAGATCCCATCAAAGCCCTGGCGGCGGCCTGTAAAAAAGAAGGCATCAAGCTGGGCTTTTATTATTCCCAGTTCCAGGACTGGCACGAGCCCAACGGCGGCGGCAATACCTGGGACTTTGACGCGAAGAAAAAGGATTACGCCGCTTACTACCGGGGGAAATCGTTGCCGCAGATCACCGAGCTGCTGAGCAATTACGGCGAGCTGGGCATCATCTGGTTCGACACGCCGGGCAATATGAACAAAGAAGAATCCGCGGCATTCCTTGAAAAAGTGCACCAGCTGCAGCCGGGCTGTCTCGTGAGCAGCCGGGTGGGCAACGGCCTGGGCGACTTCAAGGATTTTGGCGACGGCGAAGTGCCGCCAGGCGTGGTGAAAGGCGCCTGGGAAGCGATCTTCACGCATAATGACAGCTGGGGTTACTCCGCGTTCGACCAGAATTTCAAAACACCGCAGGAGATCATCCGTTTGCTGGCGGAAGTGGCTTCCAAAGGCGGCAACCTGATGATGAACATTGGCCCGATGGGCAACGGCAAGCTGCCCGCCCAGTCCGAAAAGTATTTCCGCGCCACCGGCGAATGGCTCAAACTGAATGGCGAAGCCATTTACGGCACCACCTATTCGCCCATCGCGCCGCAGCCCTGGGGCGTAATGACGCACAAACCCGGGAAGCTCTACCTGCACGTATTTCATCGTCCCGGGAACGGGAAGCTGCTGCTGCCCGATTTTACCGGCAAAGCCGTCAAAGCCCGGCTGCTGGCCGGCAAAAAGCCGCTGGCGATGCGCCAGCAGGGGCAAGATGTGCGCATCGACCTGCCCGCCGCCCTGCCTGATGAGCGGAACACCGTAGTGGTGCTGGAATACAGCGGCGAGCTGGCGGAACAGTCCGGCAGACCGCAGATCGTCAGCGCGCAGTACGAGCGGCTGTCGCTGCCCGCGCAGGACGCCCGGCTTAACGGCAACGCGCAAACGAAGTCCCTTACGCACAGTTATTATTTCGGCGACTGGAAACATGCCATGTGCATCGTTAACCAGCGCAGCGCCGCGGACAGCATCGGTTATACGCTCCGCTTCACCGAGCCGGGCGATTACAAGATCGTGCTGCAATATTCCGCGGACACCGCGAACGAGCGCCGGGAGGGCCTGCTGGAACTGGTCCCCGCCGGGAAGCCCGTGCAGACCTATCCTTTCCAGGTATTGTTTACCGGCAAACACGACACGCACAAGCCGCTGCTGTTCATCGACCAGGCCGTGGCGGTGATCACCGTGCCGGCGCCCGGCGAATGGGCGCTGCGGGTGCGGCCGGCGAACGAGGGGAAGGAGCTGTTCAAACTGCGGCAGGTGCTGGTGGAGCCGGTGAAATAAGGCCGCGCCAGGGATTAATTTCCAGCTATTTACGATGTTTGCCCACTGCTGCGGCGTAAAATCCGCCTTTCTTTTTCCGCCTTTTGGAAAATTGCAAATAATTCCTATTTTTGCAGCCCCGCAAGGGAACGGTGAGATGCCTGAGAGGCCGAAAGGACCGGTTTGCTAAACCGGCGTACGGGTCAAACTGTACCGAGGGTTCGAATCCCTCTCTCACCGCTGAACTATTCGTAGTTGATTTAACTATAAATGTTTGAAGGCTCGGGATGTAGCGTAGTCCGGTCATCGCGCCTGCTTTGGGAGCAGGAGGTCGCAAGTTCGAATCTTGCCATCCCGACAAGTTTGAGTTTGCCTGGCCTGCAAATTGAACTGATTGAAAGAACCTGCTGTAAAAGCAGGTTTTTTTATTGGGAAATACGGAAGAACTTCGACTGCCCCGGATAGTTTCTTATATTGGAACTTCTATAACCTCCTTATCAAACCCAACCCGGCAAAATGAAAATAATCATCCCCGCACTTCTGATACTTCTTTCCCTGAAAGGCTTCGCGCAACAGCATGTATACACTTTTAACAATGGCATCCTTTTAAATGAAAACGAAATAAAGTATGTCCTCGAATCGGTAAAAAAATCCACGCCCTCATCCCGTGTATTGGTCCCCGTCATCTATCATAAAGCCATTAAAAACGACACGATCGTCAATTATATCACCTTTTCCAACAGGAAAGCGACAGGGCAGGAAACTCCTGATCTGAAATTCGAGTACAAGCAGGATTCCCTTTTTTTACTCCTGCAAAAAAAGCTGCCTGCTTTCAAGTTAAAGGATCTTGACGGAAATGAAGTTTCATCGGATCAGCTTTTGGGAAAACCTACACTGATAAATTTCTGGGCTACCTATTGCAAGCCATGCATCGCCGAAATGCCCCAGCTAAGCAGGCTTAAAGAAAAGTATAAGGATAAGGCGAACTTTATTTCTATTACAGCGAACAGCGCGGCAGGCGATAAGTTGGAAGCGTTTTTAAAGGACAAAGATTTTAACTTCCGGGTGCTGGAAGATGCTGCAGCATATAATCTCACGCTTAAGATAGAAGGGCTTCCACGAAATCTTTTTCTTGACAAGGATGGAGTGCTGAGATATATACACGGGAATTACCCGATACGTAATAGTACCCCCATGGATATTGAGGACGAGGAGAATTTTTTTACAAAGATCATCGAAGAACTTGTCAGGGAGGCGAGTTAACCTCCCCATCCCCGAAAACCAGTATTTTTCGCCTCACCCCCATTCTTTCACCCCTCACTCCTTATCTTTGCCCCCGCAGAGATCATGTTACCCAAAACATCCTGACTAACCAAAAAACCAAAAATGAAAATTAGTCATTCTCTTGTGTTTTTAACGGCCGCCGTATGCCTGGCGTTGACCTTTAACGCCTGTAAAAAAG
>CBINIO010000115.1:0-10214 GCA_966250725.1 uncultured Chitinophaga sp. | reverse complement strand
CACAGTGCGTCTACCAATTTCGCCATCTGGGCATCTTTTCCGTGTTAAGGGATGGCAAAGGTACGCACTTTCTGATTATTTCCAAATTCCAGCCGCACTTTTTTACGCCAAAACAGAAAAAAAGCCGCGCAAAACGCACGGCTTTCATATAAGATCAGAAAGAAATATTACACCGCGATGTTAAACTCCCGCAGCGTGTCGTTCAGGCTCGTCTTCAGGTCCGTGCTCGCTTTACGCTGACCGATGATCAGCGCGCAGGAAACCTGGTATTCGCCCGCCGGGAATTTTTTCGTGTAAGTACCGGGTATCACCACGCTGCGCGCGGGCACGCGGCCTTTGTATTCAACCGGCTCGGCGCCGCTTACGTCGATGATCTTGGTGGATTGCGTCAGCACCACATTGGCGCCCAGCACGGCTTCTTTCTCAACATGCACGCCTTCCACCACGATGCAGCGGGAGCCGACGAACACGCCGTCTTCGATGATCACCGGGCTGGCCTGCAGGGGCTCCAGCACACCGCCGATGCCTACGCCGCCGCTGAGGTGCACGTGTTTGCCGATCTGCGCGCAGGAACCTACGGTGGCCCAGGTGTCCACCATCGTGCCTTCATCCACATAGGCGCCGATGTTTACGTAAGACGGCATCAGGATGGCGCCTTTGGCAATGTACGCGCCGTAACGGGCCACGGCATGGGGCACTACGCGCACGCCCAGCTCCTTATAATTGGTTTTGAGCTTCATTTTGTCATGGAACTCGAAAGGAGGCAACTCCATGGTTTCCATCGGCTGTATCGCGAAATACATCAGGATGGCCTGTTTTACCCACTCGTTCACTTTCCAGCCGCTTTCCCCCGGCTCGGCCACGCGGAGCTTTCCCTTGTCCACTGCTTCTATCACTGCTCTCACGGCATCGGAATACTGTGTTTGCTGTAACAGGCTGCGGTCATTCCATGCAGCCAGTATTTGTTGCTGTACGTCCATTATCTAAGAATTAATTTCCCGCAAAAATAATATAATACCGCACAGTTGCGCTATTCTCTTCTTTCGGCCTTCCGCAGCAGTACGGCGGCCAGCTGGCGGGAGATCGCGAAGTTGCACAGCTTGTCCAGCCAGAAATATTCCCCGGCCGCATTTATTTCAAGGAAATAATATTTCCCTTCCGGCGTCAGCACCAGGTCAATGGCGCCGTAGTTGAGGCCGTACCTGTCCATCAGCCGCAGCAGCGCGGCTTTCTCCGGCCCGGGCAGCTCACAGGGTTGCCAGTCTTCCACCAGCGCGGCGCCCTCTTTGCGCCAGTCCGTCCGCGCCTCGGGCAGCTGCTGGCTGTCAATGGAAAAGGCGAATATTTCTTTCCCCACCACCGTTACCCGCAGCTCCAGGGCTTTCGGCAGCTTTTCCTGGAAGGTCATGGGGCAGTAGGCGAGGCGTTGCAGCGCCTCAAGGTGGTTTTCGTTGATCTCGTTGGTGAATACCACGTGCTCGCGGCCTTCGCGGTAAATGGCAAAGGCGCTTTGCATTTTGGCGACGATGGGTTTGCCCGTGTCCTGTATAAATGTTTTCAGTCTTTCGGGGGAATTGGTGATGCAGGTGGCGGGCACTTCCAGCCCGCATTCCGCCGCGATGCGCAGCTGCTCCTCCTTGCTGTCGAGCCGGCGGTAGGTGCTGTACCGTTCCAGCTGGAAGCAGGGCAGCCCTTCGAGCATGCCGAACAGCGTACGCCGCAGCTCGCCGATGGACGAGGGTAGGAATTCCTTGTCCAGCACGGTTTCCAGCCCCTTCCCGATATGATAGCTGCGGCGGTACCATACGGCGGTGATGTCGTCGAGGGAATGAACATGTTGTCCGTCTTCCAGCCACAGCTGCCAGCGGCCGCCGGAAAAACGCGTGGTGAGCCGGTATTCCAGCGGGTAACGGTCCACGTCGAACCGGATGCATTCGCCGCCCATGTTCTGGATATGCCGCATAACGGAAGGAACGGCATCGTTGTCCGCCGTGTGGGTGATGACCAGTACTTTACTCATTTTGAATGCGGTTGATGAGTTTCTCCGCGATGGTGGCGGCGATGGGGAAACCGAGATATTTTTCCAGCATGCCCCATTCGCCCTGCGGGTTCACTTCGAGGAACACGTATTCCCCGTCGGGCTGCAGTATCATATCGATGGCGCCGAACTGCAGGCCCAGCAGGCGCATCATTTCGTCTATCTTGTCTTCCACGTGCGGCGGCAGCTGAAAGGCTTCCCACTGGATGAGCGCGGTGTTGGCCGCCCGCCAGTCCGTTTCCCCGTGCGTGCGCAGGCTGCCTGCGTAAAAATCGCCGTCCACGTACACGATGCGCAGCTCGCGGTCTTTGGGGATGTATTCCTGCAATATCATCGGGCAGGCGGAAAGCGATTCCAGCATGGGCACGTCTTCTTTGCGCAGGCGGGTGGTGGGGAAGAAGTCGCCGCGGCCGTCCATGGTCTTTGACAGGGCGCCATGCAGCTTTACGACCACGTCGCCGTGATGGTCGTCATAAAACCGGATGGCGTCTTCGGCGTGGTTGCTGAAAAGCGTTTGCGGCACGCGCAGCCCGGAAGCCTGCGCGGCGGCCAGCTGCAGCAGCTTGTTGCCGCCTACGGCATGGTCGAGGTCCATGCGGTTGATCCAGGGCACGTTCAGCGCGTCGAGGAAAATATGGAGGGAAGTATTGTATTCCTTCAGGAAAGCCGGCACATACGCGGGGTCCAGCGAAGCGGGCACCTGCAGCGCCCAGAGCTTGCGGTACCACACGCCCTGTATGTCGCGCGCGTCTATCACCTGGCTGCCGCATTGCAGCTGGTATTGCGGGCCGTCGTGCGTGAGCCGGTAGCGGAGGCGGTAACGGGAGCCGAATTCGTCGGAGTTAAAACGGAAGGGAGTGTACCCGGACTGCAGCAATTGCTGTTGTACGAGATCGATGGTATATGTATCCTGCGAATGCGTTATGCAAAGAATCATGAAACAGGCAAATAAAAACAAGCAACGGCCGTAGCCATTGCTTGCAATGATGAACGAATGCGGGTAGACCTATAACAGCCACCATTCCTCATCCCCGTCCGACGGATATTTATGCGTCTGATCGGGAACGTCGGCCAGCTTGCTGGTCCAGTTATTTTCAGTTGCCTGCTGTTGTTTGACGAGCGCGGTTTTCTGCTGGGATTCCAGGAATTGCGCGAAAAACGGTTGTAATACCTTTTCGTTGGGCTTCATACCTGTTAACGTTTTTATTGTTTAATGGAAGAAATGGTTACGCTGTATGATGGTCCGGATGCACTTTTTTCCGACGGTATCTGCCGCTCCGGCGGCGGGGCAAAAACAATATTTTTACAGGGCTTGCTTCGGTTCGCATAGAAGTGTCCGGTTTTGATGAATGCAGAAGGAAATGTCCGTTGCTAAAGTTCCCGTGGTTTGAAAGCGGACAATTAAATTAGCATTTTTACAGGAAAGAAAAAAATCAAATTCAGTAATTTGCCGCCGGAATAAACTATCTGCATTTGAACATCGGTTTCGACGCCAAGCGGGCCTTTCAGAACCGCACAGGCCTGGGTAATTACAGCCGCACGCTGATCCGCTCGCTGGCGGAGTATTATCCCCAGCATCATTATTTCCTGTTCGCTCCCAAATCAAAGCCCCTGTTCAGCCCGGAAGGCGGAATGCGCACCATTCTGCCCGAAAAGCCGCACCATCGCTGGCTAAAGCCGGTATGGCGCAGCCGCTGGGTGGTGAAGGACCTGCAGCGGCACCAGGTCGACGTTTACCACGGGCTCAGCGCCGAGCTGCCGTTCGGCATCCACAAAAGCGGCGTGGGAAGCACCGTTACCATGCACGACCTGATCTTTGAGCGTTATCCGAAACAATACAATCCCATCGACGTATATACATACCGCCGCAAGGCCGTGTACGCCTGCCGCCAGGCCAGCCGCGTGATCGCCATCAGCGGGCAGACGAAGGCGGACCTTATGGAGTTCTACCGCGTGCCTGAAAACCGCATCAGCGTATGTTACCAGGGCTGCGACCCTTCCTTCCGGCAGCAGCATACCGCCGGCGAAATAGCCGCCATGAAAACGCGGTACGACCTGCCAAACGAATATTTCCTCTACGTAGGCTCCGTGATAGAACGAAAGAACCTGATGGGCATATCAAAAGCGATGTCTATCCTGAAAGGCAAGCTGGACCTGCCTTTGGTGGTGCTCGGCGACGGCAGCGGGTATAAGAAGGAAGTAAAGGCGTATCTCCGCAAAGAAGGGCTGGAGCAACGCGTGATCTGGCTCAACGAAACGCAGAAGTTCGCCTTCGCCGACCTGCCGGCGCTTTACCAGGGATCGGCGGCGCTGCTGTACCCGTCCATGTTCGAAGGTTTCGGCATTCCAATTCTCGAAGCCCTCTGGTGCCGCACACCGGTGATCACGTCCAACGGCTCCTGTTTTGCGGAAACCGGCGGAAATGCGGTGCTGTACGTCGATCCTTTCCGGCCGGACTCCATCGCCGACGCCATGCAAAAAGTAACGGAGGACGGGGCGCTGCGTGCCGACATGCAGCAGAAAGGCATCCTGCACGCACAGCAGTTCACGCTGGATAAATGCGCCGCGGCGGTGATGGACGTATATAAAAGCATAACGCAGTAGCCGCGTGACAGACTAAATGCTGCCGTAGTCAAAGTGATGCGCATAAAAAACATAACGCATTAGCCGCGTGACCGGCGAAATACCGCCATAGTCAACGTGATGCGCATAAAAACATAACGCTTTAGTCAACATAACAGACGAACGTAAACACAACCCGATGACCACCGACTTCGAAGACGATATCACCCAAAGCCTCGCCGCATTACGCAGCGGCGGCATCATCCTTTACCCAACGGACACCATCTGGGGCCTCGGCTGCGACGCGACGGACGAAGCCGCGGTAAAACGCATCTACGCCCTCAAACAGCGCAGCGAAGCCAAAAGCCTCGTAATACTCATGGCCGATGTAAAAGATCTCGTGCGGTACCTCGCGCATCCGCCGCCGGACATCGGGGAAACGCTCGCAACATTCGACCGGCCCACCACCGTCATCTACGAAGGCGCGCTGCATCTCGCGCCCGGCGTGGTGAACCTGGACGGTTCCATTGCCATCCGCATCGTGCAGGACACGTTTTGCAGGCATCTCATCAAACGGCTGCGCAAGCCGCTCGTGTCCACTTCCGCCAATATCAGCGGCGAGCCTTCGCCCGCGGTGTTCGCGGAAATAAGCGACGCCGTCCGCAATGGGGCGGACTATACCGTAAAGCACCGCCAGCACGACGATACGCGCGCCCGGCCTTCGCGTATTGTGCGCATCGGCAAAGATGGGGCACTGGAAATCATCCGTAATTGAGTACTTTTGCGCCCTAAACCAGTAGAAAGTATATGCAGATTCCCTGTACGGCACGGGAAAAGGAGTTATTCGAACGCGTGGCACAGGCGGCGCGCCAGATCGGCGTTCCCTGTTACCTGATCGGCGGTTTTGTGCGTGATAAACTGCTGAACCGCAGCACGAAAGACATGGACATCGTTTGCGTCGGCGACGGCATCGCCCTCGCGCATAAAGCGGCGGCATTGCTGGACCCCTCCGCAAAAGTGAATTATTTCAAAACCTACGGCACCGCCCAGATCAAATATAAAGACGTCGAGATCGAATTTGTAGGCGCCCGGCGTGAAAGCTACAGCGAAAACAGCCGCAATCCCGACGTGGAGCCCGGTACGCTGGAAGACGATCAGCTGCGCCGCGATTTTACCATCAACGCGCTGGCAATCAGTCTCAACGAAGCCGATTACGGTTCGCTCCTCGATCCTTTCAACGGTTTGCAGGACCTGCAAAACAAGATCATCCGCACCCCGCTGGACCCGGCCCGTACTTTCAGCGACGATCCCCTGCGCATGATGCGCTGCATCCGTTTCGCTTCGCAGCTGCATTTCAGCATCCATCCCGAAACCTTCCAGGCGGTAAAGGATAACGCGGAACGCATTAAGATCATCACCCAGGAAAGGATCACCGACGAGTTCAACAAGATCATGCTTTCCTCCAAACCATCCATCGGTCTCGACCTGCTGTACCAGGCCGGGCTCATGAAGATCATATTCCCCCAGATGACCGACCTGGTGGGCGTTGAAATGGTGGAAGGAAAAGGGCATAAGGATAATTTTTATCATACCCTCCAGGTGGTGGACAATATTTCCCGGCATACCCGCGACCTCTGGCTGCGCTGGGCCGCGCTGCTGCACGACATCGGCAAGCCCGCCACCAAGCGGTTTGAAGAAGGCCATGGGTGGACGTTTCACGGCCATGATGCCGTGGGCGGAAAAATGGTGCCGCGGATCTTCGCGCGCATGAAGCTGCCGCAGCACGAAAGCATGCGTTTTGTAAAAAAGCTGGTGGAGCTGCATTTGCGGCCGATCAGCCTTACAAAGGAGAATATAACGGATTCGGCTATACGCCGCCTGCTGTTCGACGCCGGCGAAGACCTCGAGGCCCTGATGATGCTTTGCGACGCGGATATTACGTCTAAGAACAAGGCTAAAGTGAAACGTTACCTCGAGAATTTCGAGCTGGTGCGCGAGCGCCTGAAGGAAGTGGAGGAAAACGACCGCATCCGCAACTGGCAGCCGCCCATCACCGGCGAGATGATCATGGAAACGTTCAACCTGAAGCCCGGAAGGGTAGTGGGCGACCTCAAAAACGCCATCCGCGAGGCCATTCTTGACGGGGAAATATCCAACACCTACGAAGCCGCATACGAATTTATGCTCAGGAAAGCAAAAGAACTTGACTTGACCCCTGTTAAATAATTTGGTATTTTTGTTATACGCTTAATGTAATTCATATGCCGGTATTGAAGTTCAGAGTTTACTGGGAGGAAGACGAAAGTGTCTACAGGGACATTGCGGTAAAGCCTGGTCAGAATTTTTTGCAATTCCATCAAGCTATTCTGACCGCTTATGAGTTCGACTCCAAACACAAGGCTACCTTTTTCCGCAGCAACGATAATTGGCAGCGCGGCCGTGAAATACTTCTGGAAAAAGACGGCGAGCCCCGCAAAGCGGAGCCGCTGCTGATGTCAGATACGCCGATCGGCGCAATGGTGCGCGACCCGAACCAGAAATTCATCTATCTCTACGATTACGCCAAAAACTGGACGTTCCTCGTGGAGCTGATCGGTGTGGCTAAAGACGAGAATGCCAAGCTGAGCTATCCCGCCTGCGTGCGCAAGGAGGGGCTCGCGCCCAGCCAGTATGGCACCAAAGGCCTGATCGGAGACAAGCTCGTGGAGATGGAAGAAAAATACGACCTCAACCGCGAAGGCATGTCTGAAGACGGCTTCGGGGAAGAAGGCGAAGAAACCGACAACGACGACGACGGCATGGAAGAAGCCGGCGGCGAAGAAGAGAATATTTATTGATCCTGCCGCATCATTCAAGGATGGGCAAGCATCCGTGATGCCTGGTCTTCCGTCCAAACGATACCCGTTCTCATATGAAAAATACGGTTGTGGTGCTCGCCGGGCCTACGGCGGCAGGTAAAACGGCCATGGCTATACGTCTTGCCGAAAAGCTGGGAACGGAGATCATTTCCGCGGATTCCCGCCAGTGTTACCGCGAGCTGACCATAGGCACCGCAAAACCCGACGCGGCCGAATTGCAGGCTGTTCCTCATTATTTTATCAATTCCCATTCCATCACCGAAGAGGTGAATGCCGCCATGTACGAGCAGCTGGCGCTGCGGTACGCGGACGAGATCTTCTCCCGCCAGCCTGTTGTTATCGTAACAGGCGGCACCGGCCTGTATATCCGCGCCTTCCTCGAAGGCATGGACGAAATGCCCCCCATACCGGAAGCCTTGCGCCAACAGTTACGGAACACGTACGAGGAAAAAGGATTGAGCTGGCTGCAGGGAATGCTGAAAGAAAAAGATCCCGCATTCTACGCCGTCGCCGAAACACAAAATCCGCACCGTCTTTTGCGCGCGCTGGAAGTACTGGAGGCAACCGGCCGCTCTATCACCGCTTTCCGTTCGGGTACGCGCCGCCGGCGTGATTTTAACGTCCTGAAGATCGGTTTGGAATTGCCAAAGGAGCTGCTGCATCAAAACATCCACACCCGCGTGGACAGGATGATGGAAGCCGGCCTGGAAGAAGAAGTACGCAGCGTCGCCGCCTTCCGCGCCCACAATGCGTTGCAGACGGTGGGTTACGCTGAAATTTTCGACTACTTCGATGGAAAGCTGTCGCTCCCTGAAGCGATAGACGCGATAAAAACACACACCCGCCAATACGCCAAACGCCAGCTCACCTGGTTCCGCCGTGATGCGGAAATGCAATGGTTCGACGCCCGGGATGGTGATGCGTTGGAAAGAGTGGTAGTTGAGCGGGTAGGAGAGTTGCTGGGATGAAGGTGTTAACACAAAAAAAGGAAGGACCATCAGCCCTTCCTTTTCCTATCTTAAAAAAATCAATCGATCAAAACTTCAGCCCAACCGTCAGCACCACATTCCCCCCGCTGATATCAGCAGACGCCGATGAAACCGGCACCGGCGATGCAGAAAGCGTATACGGCGTATACAGGTCATTGGCAAGCGTATGCACATAGGTCAGGTCGGCAAAAAAGCCCCTGTTGCGATAACCCACGCCGCCGCTGATCTTTTTCATGCTGGCGTCCACATCCGCATAATCGGAATTGTAAGGATTGCCGTAATAAGCAAAACCCGCCCTTACCGCAAACACATTGAACTTCATCTCACCGCCCAAACGCAGGTTCACAGCGCCTTTGTACGCATTCTCCACCACGTTGTTCAGCTGGTGAGCGATCGCTTCGTCTTCCGCCAGGCCTTTGTTGTATTTGAATTTTGTGCCGCCATAGTTGACATATTCAACATCAGCGGTCAGGAAGCCGTGCTGCTGCTTTACATCGGCGTTGGTGCCGAAAATGTACGATACGCTGGCAAGCGCGCGCGAAGGTGTGCGCAGGCTGTATTCATATTCGACAGGGAAGCCGTCGGTCAGCTCTTCAGTGCCCTGAAAACGCTGTACATCCGTGCCGTCGGTGGGGGCCGGCGTAACCGGGGGATCGCCGATGGGCAGGTTTTCCGTATTCACTGCAAGGTAGGCGGTGGATGCGTCACGCATGTTGTACCAGGTGGGCGTATGATACGCCACGCCCAGGCGCAGGTTCGGCATGGGCGCGTAAATGAGGCCCAGCTTGGAATTGAAGCCCACCGCGTCCGTCGTCAGGTTTTCGGTATGTTCGAAAAATGAAAAATCGTTGTCGCCGTCGCCGGATTCGTCGTCCTCGGCAAAGGTCCTGCTGCGCTCGTAGTGAATGGTGGGGAAGTTGACGGACACGCCGATGAACAGCTGCTCGTTGTAATTACCGCCAAAACCCAGCGAAAATTCGTCCAGCCCGCCTTTCTCTTTCACCATATCCTGCTGGTAAATGCCGCCGGGATTGGTCGGGTTCACCACGGTGTAATAGTTCGTGGGATTGCCGTCGGGGTCAAGGTCTACGTTGAGCAGGTAGGTGTTGTAACCAAGACTGGCGCCCAGCGGGAACTGTGCGGAAGCGTCGCCGGTCGGAACGGCGCCGCCTGCGTTCAGCGATTCCACCCACTTATCTGAATAGCTGGTGCCGGTATTGACGCCTGCGATGGACGTTTTGTTATTAAAGTCCGCAAGCCGGTTGTAATCCAGCGCAAACGCGAAGTTTTTCCAGGGAGAGTTCGGTTTGCGGCGGGTGGGTATCCCGAAAACGATGCCGACATTGTTCAGCCTGGCGCCGCTTTTGTCCGCCGATGTGGCGGTGCCCAGGTAATTATAGCTGTTGCTGCGGAAATAAAAGCCGGGCGATACGTTCACTTCACTCGTTTTGAAAAAGCCGAGACCGGCGGGGTTTACATGCGTGGCGGTGAGGTCGCCCCCGAGGGAACCCGCCGCGCCGCCGATCGCCTGCGTACGGGCCGTGCCCCCGGTGGTGAGGCGGCTGTACCGCAAGGCGTCCCCTTCGTCCTGCGCTGCTACACTGCCGGATACACCTATGGCTATCAAAAGAAATGCGGTTCTTTTATTCATCTTGTAAAGTCTGGTGAAAAAATAGTTGCGGGACAAATATAAGAAGTATCAGTCACGTATTATGCGTTGATAATACGTGACTGATAAGTATATGGCATTACCTGCCGCCGCGGGGA
>CBINIO010000114.1:0-10260 GCA_966250725.1 uncultured Chitinophaga sp. | reverse complement strand
ACATCCGCTTCGCGGGGCGTGCCGCGTATCACTTCCGCGCCGAAACGCGCAAGGTCGTACTTGGGCGTCATGGCGGTGGCCATTTCCACGAAACAGCAGCTCAGCCCGAAATGAAAGGGCCACATGGAATTTTTCCTGCCCCAGGCGATCAGCCGGTCAACGGACGTCAGCATCACGGCCTGGCCCACGGATTCTTCCATGGAATAATTGCCGGCGCGCTGCGCGGCGGCTTCTTTCGGTTCAGTTAACCACCACTTCATGCCGTGACTTTTTAACGTTTCCGGGTTTGCGCAATTTGCGGTAAGCCTTTAATATCTTTTTGCCGTCAGGCCCGAAATCGAGCGCGCCGTTGCGCCATTCGTACACCAGCACGGCCAGCAGTATCAGGATAAAAACGGACACGCCGATAAACCCCGGCCAGCCCAGCTCGCCGAACGCGATGGTCCACGACACGATAAACACCGTTTCGATGTCGAAGATCACGAACAACATGGCGACGAGGTAAAACTGGGAGGGAAAACGGAGACGCGCCGAGCCGGTGGAAAGAATGCCGGACTCGTAGGCTTCGCCCGTAGCGCGGTCCTTATGGCGCTGGCCCAGGATGTAGGACAGGCCGAGGATAGCCAGTACCAATACAAGCACGATGGCTCCAAAAACGAGGAAAGGCCAGGTCGGGTTCATGGCAATTGTTTTATAGTCGATCTGTATGATCCGGTATCAATAGCCGATTTGTTGTTTTTGTATGTCCATGCTGCGCTTGCATCGCTCCGGATGCCGACGATAAAACAAAAAACAACGCTGGGAGAACTGGCGGTGGATTAGATTGCCTGGCTAGTGGTGAGTGCCGTTAATGTAACATTCGAGGTTTTCAATAATGTGCTGCTGCTCGTCCATGATGAATTTCACAACGTCACCGATCGAAATGACCCCGATCAGCCTGCCGTCATCGTCCACCACGGGAAGATGCCGTATTCTTTTGTCCGTCATCTTGCACATGCAGTTTTCGATGGTCTCATCTTCCGTAACAGTAATAGGATGTTCGGTCATGATCTCGCGAATGGTCGTTTCCTTGGAGGCGCGGCCTTTCAGGATCACCCTGCGGGCGTAATCCCTTTCGGAGAAGATGCCTAAGAATTTGTCTTTGTCTAAAACTACGAGGGCTCCCACATTTTTGTCCACCAGCACTTTCAGGGCTTCATAAACTGTGCTGTCAGGATGTACGGAGTAAACTGCGTGACCTTTGCCCACCAAGATATTTCTGACTCTGCCCATGGTAAGCTATTTTTAACGTGAAAAAATACGATGTGTGAAAAACCTACTTTAAGTTAAATGTTTTTTTCTGCATAATCAAAAAAGAAAAAGGAAAAAAGCCGCCCGCTTTTTAGCGTTCAACTCTTTTCCTTTTAGCAGATAAGGTTCTATACTTTACGTTTTTTCGACGTTTGTTGAACCGTCACCGCGGCGGTCATTCCATCCGCCGATGACCGGACACCGCGGCGCTTTCCGTCTGGTGCAGATCGAACACCCGGATGTCGTTCTCGCCTTCCTTCAGCCAGCCTGCCGGGCAATACAGCCGCTGCTGCGGGCCGATCTCCCAATAACGGCCGAGATTGTGGCCGTTCACCCATACCACGCCTTTTTTGAAGCCGCTCATATCGATGAACGTATCGCCCGTTTTGTCGAGACGGAATTTCGCCGCGAAGAACTGTCCCGGTTTGCCGGGTTCGGCTTTGGAAGGCTGCAGGTCTTTTACAAACGTTTCGTTCATCGGCAGGCCGTATACTTCCCAGTTCATCAGCGTCATGCCGTTGAGCGTAACGCGGTCGGTAATGCCTTTGCGGTCGATAAGGTACTGCGCGAAGTTGATGCGGCCCATGCCTTCCACGAATATTTCCAGCACGGGATCTTTTACGTCGCTTTTCGGGAGGGTGATGGTGCGCTCGCCCAGCCTTCTGTCCAGCTTGCCGATGTATTGACCGTTGAGGAATACCGTGGCGTAATCGTGCAGGTCGGTGATGGTGAGCTTGCCGCTTTTATGACCGATGAGCTTTGTTTTGTACAGCATAAAACCGTAATCCTGTCCGTAGGCTTCGAACGTTTTGGGTTGAACGGAGGCGACGGGTGCGGGCAAATGCTCCCAGATGCTGGAATACGGCTGCAGCTCCACGGCCGGGAATTCGATCGTCGGGATGGCCGCGGGTATCTTTGGCAGCTTTTTCTTTTTGGGAAGATAGGAGCCGATCAGCTCGCGCAGCGCGTTGTACTTCGCGGTGGTATCGCCCTGCTCGCTGATGGGCGCGTCGTAATCGTAGCTGGTGAGATCAGGCTCGTAGCCTTTGCCGCCGGAGTTGGCGCCCGCGGTAAAGCCGAAGTTGGTGCCGCCATGGATCACGTACAGGTTGAAGGATTTTTTATGGTCCATCAGGTATTTCACTTCCTTTACGATGCCGCTAATGCTGGGCCGCGCCCATTTTTCGCCCCAGTGCGTTAGCCAGCCGGGGTACGATTCGCTGGAAAAGGACGGCACGTCCGGGTTCTGGCGCGTGGCGGCCGCGAACGCCTCGTCCGACCCGCCGGAATCGAGGCCGATGGCCGCGCCGGGAACGGTGCCCGCCTCGAGCATATAGGCCGTCGGCCCGTCCGCCGTGTAATACGGCACTTCGATGCCGTTCTGGTCCCACAGCTCCTTCAGGCGCAGCAGGTAATTTTTATCGTTGCCAAAACTTCCGTATTCGTTTTCTATCTGCACCATCAGTATGGGCCCGCCTTTCGTGACCTGCAGGTCTTTCACCTGCGCCGCCAGCGCATGCACGTAACGTTCTACGGCCGCCATATAACGCGGGTCCATGCAGCGCACCTTGATATCGGGGATGCGCAGCAGATAGGGCGGCAATCCGCCGAACTCCCATTCCGCGCATACGTACGGGCCGGGACGGAACAGCACCCACATGTTCTCTTCCTGGCAGATGCGCACGAATTCCGCGATGTCGTGGTTGCCGGTGCTGAAATCGAATTGCCCTTCCACGGGTTCGTGATAGTTCCAGAAAATGTAAGCGGCAATGGTGTTGCAGCCCATGGCCTTCGCCATCTGGATGCGGTGGCGCCAGTATTCGCGGGGGATGCGCGCGGGATGCATTTCGCCGCTGATGATCTGGTAAGGTTTCCCATCGAGCAGGAACTCGGATTTGCCGAGCGTAAATTCATGCGGCTTTTTATCCGCCTGTGCCTGCGCCACCCAGCAGGTAAGCGCGAGACATCCGGTTAAGAGTAGCTTCTTCATTGGTTTAGATAGACGTGATAAACAAAAATCTGCGTAAACCTACTGAATGATCCGCTACGAACTGATATTTTTTTAATGATTAAGGGTGTGGGATTCGCTTTTATTCCGCCGGTTTCCGGAAACAAAAAAGGGCATACGCCAGGTATGCCCTCCTTCCTTATGGCAATATCCCCTGTCAGGGATCGGGTGTGAAATATTTAATGCGCACGGTATACGAGCCGGGAACAGGGGAAGATTCCGAAACGACGTAACTGCTCACCAGGTTGCCGCCGGGCAGGTATTCGATCGTTTTCACGCGCGTTTGCGGCCCCTGCCCCATCCAGTTGTTGCGCGACAGCACCGGCGGCACCACGTAATTCAAAGGCTGGCTCAAAGCAAGGCCGTGGCTGAGGTTCATGAGCCGTTCGATATTGACGGCATTATCGTAAGTGCTGTACACATCTTCTTCATATCCCGCCGAAGAATACAACCGCCGGAAATTGCCGGCGGCATACACATAGGTCATCGTGTCCAGCCCGCCGTGGTACAGGTTCTCGGAGATCGCCAGCACTGTATCCATTTTATAAACGAAGCTGCTCGCGCCCCTGAAGTACAGCGAATCGGGCTCCGGCTGGCCGCTGACCCATGACTGTTGGGTGGCGGGCAGCGTGTCGCCGCCGGTGTACGTGAACTTTTTTCTTGACGTCGCCGTAGCCCGGCCGGGATTGTACCCGTCCGCCTGCACGATGCGTTGCTCCGCGTCATAATAAAGCGTATCGTGCGCGTACAGCTGAAGGTTGAGCGTATCGGCCGCGGTGCGCCCGCTGGCTACGTAGTAATAGCGGCTCATGGGCTTGTAATGGGCGTTGTAATGATATTCGTATACTTCTTTGAAAAAATTTTCGGGATGGTCCCCCGGCAACGGATCGGGCATACCGGTGTGCTGCAGCACGGTGACGGTGCGAACGAGGAACTGCGGCGCTTCAGGCCCGGGCATATCCGGGCCGGGTTCTTTCACGCAACCCGCCAGCAGCAGGCAAAACAATGCGAGATAATGGTTCTTCATTGCCGGCAGATTTTAGGACGGTGAAAAATATTCGATGCGGAACGTCCAGTAGCTGGGATTCGGATAAGGTTCCATGATCACGTATTCGCTGATGAGCGTTCCGCCCATGGCGTATGCAAAAACGGTTTTCTCCCACAACTGCGGCCCCGTTCCAATCCAGTTGTTGCGCGACGGCAATGCCAGGCTCACGTAATCCATCGGCATGCGGAACGCCAGGCCGTGCTGCAGGTTCATCAAACGTTCCACCGAGGGCGTGTTGTCGTATTGCGTGTACATCTCATCCTCATACCCGGCGGACGAGATCAGCTTCCTGAAGTTGCCGCCGACGTATACGTACCAGGTGGTATCCGGCCCTCCGTGGTAGTTGAGGCCGGCAGCCACCGTCGTATCCGGCCGGTATTCGTAGCGCACGATACCGCTGGAATACAGCGTATCGCTCCGGCTGTACCAAACTTCCATCGACGAAGGCAGGGTATCGTTCCCGGCATAGGTGAATATCCGCCGTTGCAGCACGGTGTTTGCCGAAGCGGGATAAACATCCGCCCGCACCATACGGTAACGGTCGTCGTAGATCAGCGAATCCCTCGACGCCAGCTGCAGGTTGCTCGTATCGCCGTCTGCCAGGTAAACGTACCGGCTTGCGGGTTTGTAATAATCGTTGTAATGCAGCTCGAACAGCTGTTTGACCAGGTGCTGTCCCGGCTCTCCCGGCAGCGGGTCCGGCGAACCGGTCCTATGCAGCATCGTGATGCTGCTGATCAGCCATTGAGGTTTTGCGGGAACGGGCGGCACTTCCGGGCCGGGATCGTCCTTGATGCAACCGGCGGCAAACAGCGCCAGCAGCAGCGGGAGATAACGGGTTTTCATACGCGGATGGTTTTCATACCTATAAAGTTATTCCCCATCGCGATGAAATTTGTTACTTGATTAAGTAATGTATCGCCGCTTCCACGCGATTACATTTACTAACCCGCGTACCGCGGTATGCCGGAATGCCGTACTTTTGTATACATACCCGATGTTAACTCTATAGTATGGCAAAAGAAATGTTCAAAAACATCCTCACCCGGATGCTGTCCAACGCCGGCGTTACGGTGAACGGAAAGGAAGCCTGGGACATCCAGGTGCACAACGAAGACTTTTACCAAAAAACTTTAAGCGAAGGCTCCCTCGGATTAGGCGAGTCGTATATGGCGCAGTGGTGGGACAGTCCGCAGCCCGACGAATTTATCACCCGCCTCCTGCGCAGCAATATCGAACACCAGCTCAAACCCGGCTTCAGGCTGAAAATGGACATCCTCTTATCGCGCATCTTCAACCGGCAGCAGCCCGCCGCCGCATTCCGCAACGGCAGCCGGCATTACGATATCGGCAACGATCTTTTTTCGCTGATGCTGGACAAGCGCATGGCCTATACCTGCGGCTTCTGGAACAACGCAGGTACGCTCGACGAGGCGCAGGAGAACAAGCTCGACCTCAGCTGCCGCAAGCTCCGGCTGCGCCCCGGCATGCATGTGCTCGACGTGGGCTGCGGATGGGGCAGCTTTGCAAAGTTCGCCGCGGAACGGTACGGTGTAAAAGTGACCGGCATCACCATTTCGAAAGAACAGGCCATACTCGGGCGCGAGATATGCAAAGGCCTGCCGGTTGACATCCGCGTGATGGATTACCGCTCGCTCCGCGAAAAATTCGACGCCGTGGTGTCTATCGGCATGTTCGAGCATGTGGGGTACAAAAATTACCGCACCTATATGAAAACGGTGCACCAGAGCCTGAAGGACGACGGTCTTTTCCTGCTGCACTGTATCGGCGCGAACCGCAGTCATACGCTCACCGACCCCTGGATCAACAAATACATCTTCCCCAATTCCCTCATTCCCTCCATCCGGCAGATCGGCGAGGCCATCGAAGGGCTGTTCGTGATGGAACACTGGGAGAACTTCAGCGTGGATTACGACAAAACGCTGATGGCATGGTATGAGAACGTTTCCGCCAACTGGGAGCGGCTGAAAGAAAAGTACGACGGCACTTTTTTCAGGATGTGGAAATATTACCTGCTGTCCTGCGCGGGAGCTTTCCGTTCGCGCAGCAACCAATTGTGGCAGGTGGTGTTGTCAAAAAGCGGGGTGCCGGGCGGGTACCGGTTCGCATGAAACCGCCGAAGGTCAATCCCCCGGCGGCTTTCATTATTCGCTGCTTCATCAGATATTATTTTTCTTCAGCTCGCTCACCGCATGGTCCGCCGCGCGGGCGGTAAGCGCCATGTACGTGATCGAGGGGTTCTGACAGGCGGAAGAGGTCATGCAGGCGCCGTCTGAAATGAACACGTTCTTCACCGCATGCATCTGGTTGAAACCATTCAGCACGCTGGTTTTCGGATCACGGCCCATGCGCGCCGTGCCCATTTCGTGGATGCAGTGACCGGGAGGCGGCATATCGTCGCTTCCGCCAACGTTCGTCAGCCCCGCGGCTTCCAGCATTTCCTTCGCGCTTTCGAGCATGTCTTTCCGCATCGCCAGCTCATTCTCACGGAAGCTGCAGTCTATGTCGAGCGTAGGCAGGCCGTACACGTCTTTTTTGTCTTTGTTGAGCCGCACCGTGTTGTCCTGGTAAGGCAAATGCTCGCCCCAGGCGCCGATCCACATGCTCCAGTCGCCCGCTTCGGACTGCGATTCTTTCAGCTGCACGCCGATGCCGTCCCAGCCGGTGCCGCGGCCGCGCGATGCGCCGCCCTGGTAGCCGAAGCCGCGCACGTAATCGCTGCGTTTCGTACCCGCGTTCACGTTACGGAAGCGCGGAATGTAAATACCGTTCGCACGCCGCCCGTAGGTGTACTGGTCCTGGAAACCTTCGAACGAACCGCCCGCGCCAACGCCGAAGTGATGGTCCATGAGGTTGCGGCCCACCTGGTCGCTGTCGTTGCCAAGCCCCGTCGGGAAGCGGTTTGACACGGAATTGAGCAAAATGGCCGTGGTGCCTAAAGTGGACGCGTTGATAAAAACGATCTTCGCGAAATACTCCATCACCTCTTTTGTTTCGGCGTCCATGATGCGCACGCCTTTGGCCTTTTGCGTGTTTTCGTCGTAGAGCACTTCCAGCACGATGGAATACGGCCGGAGCGTAAGATTGCCGGTTTTCTGCGCAGCGGGCAGCGTTACGCCGTTGCTGCTGAAATAGCCGCTGAACGGGCATCCGCGGGCACAGAGGTTGCGGTACTGGCAGGGGCCGCGGCCGTTGTGCTCTTTGGTCACATGCGCCACACGGCCGATGGTCATGATGCGGTCCCTGTATTTTTCTTTGATCCTTGCGGCCACGTGTTTTTCAAGACAGTTCATTTCCATCGGGGGAAGGAACTCGCCGTCCGGCAATTGCGGCAAACCTTCGGCCTGGCCGCTGATACCGGCGAACTTTTCGACGTAGCTGTACCAGGGCGCGATGTCTTTATAACGGATGGGCCAGTCCACGCCGTGCCCATCCTTTGCGTTGGCCTCGAAGTCGAGATCGCTCCAGCGGTACACCTGCCGGCCCCACATGAGCGAGCGGCCGCCTACGTGATAACCGCGCAGCCAGTTGAACGGCTTGATCTCGTTGTAAGGATTTTCTTTATCGTTCACCCAGAAGTGCTCGGTAGCTTCGTCGAAAGCGTAGCAGCGGCTTTGAATGGGATGGTTCTCTTTCATTTCCGGGGAATGCCAGCCGCGGTATTTGTAGTCCCAGGGATTCCAGTTGGCGGTGGTGTAATCTTTGACGTGCTCTACGTTGCGGCCTCTTTCGAGCACGATGGTCTTCAGGCCTTTTTCGCAAAGCTCTTTCGCAGCCCAGCCGCCGCTGATGCCGGAGCCTACTACAATGGCGTCATAGGTATGTTCCCGGGCCGCCTTGATGTTGAGATTCATGTAGCGAGGGTTTATTGTTCAAAGTAGCTCATGACGGTTTGAAGCATGAAGAGCCGCACTTAACGGCGGCTCTTCTGCAAAATTATGTTACCTGCTCACAAGGATCAGATATTGCCTTTTTTCAGTTCTTTCACCGCATGATCGGCCGCCCTTGCGGTCAGCGCCATGTAGGTGAGCGACGGGTTCACGCAGGCTGCGGAGGTCATGCACGCGCCGTCGGTCACGAACACGTTGGGCACGGAATGCACCTGGTTGAAACCGTTGAGCACGGAGGTTTTCGGATCGCGGCCCATACGCGCGGTGCCCATCTCGTGGATGGCCATGCCCGGCCAGGACCCCCTGTCGTACGTTTTTACGTTTTTGAGGCCGGCTGCTTCGAGCATTTCGGCTGCGTCGTTCGCCATGTCCACGCGCATTTTCTTTTCGTTCTCCTTGAATTCGGCGTTGAAGCGCAGCACCGGCTGGCCCCATGCGTCTTTCTGGCTGTTGTCGAGCGCAACGTAGTTGTCTTCGTAAGGCAGGCACTCTCCAAAGCCGCCCAGGCCCATAGACCATTGGCCGGGCTCGGTGAGCATTTCCTTGAAGTCCTTACCCACGCCCATTTCCGCGATGCCGCGGCTCCAGCCGCTGCGGCTTGCGCCGCCCTGGTAACCGAAACCGCGCAGGTAGTCGCGTTTGTCGGAGCCCACGTTGCGGTAGCGGGGCACGTAAAGACCGTTCGCACGGCGTCCGTAAAAATATTTATCCTCATACCCTTCCGCCACGCCGGATGCGCCGGTGCGGAAGTGGTGGTCCATCAGGTATTTGCCCAGCACGCCGCTGTCGTTGCCCAAACCGTTGGGGAAGCGGTTGCTGATAGAGTTCATCAGCACAAAGGTGGAACCGAGCGTGGAGCCGTTCACAAAAATGATCTTCGCATGGTACTCGATCATTTCTTTGGTGTGTTTGTCGATCACGCGTACGCCGGTGGCTTTCTTCTTGCTTTCGTCGTAAATAATGCTGTTCACGATGGAATCGGGGCGCAGCGTGAGGTTGCCGGTAGCCACGGCAGCAGGCAGCGTGGATGACTGCGTGCTGAAATAAGCGCCGAAGGGACAGCCCCTGCTGCACAGGTTCCTGAACTGGCATTTGGTACGGCCGGGAAGGTCCTGCGTAATGTTGGCCACGCGGCCGATGGTTACGGTACGGCTTTTGAACGCCTCTTCCACGCGCTTTTTCACGTCTTTCTCCACGCAGTTCATTTCCATGGCGGGCATAAATATGCTGTCGGGCAGCTGGGGCAGGTTTTCGGCCTGACCGCTGATGCCTACGAATTTTTCCACGTATTCGTACCAGGGTTTGATGTCCTTATAACGGATCGGCCAGTCCACGGCGATGCCGTCCTTCAGGTTGGCCTCGAAGTCGAGGTCGCTCCAGCGATAGCTCTGGCGGCCCCACATGATGGACTTGCCGCCCACGATGTCCGGACGGTACCAGTCAAAACGTTTGTCTTCTTTATAAGGACTTTCGCTGTCGTTGATCCAGTATGATTCGTTGTGTTCGCTGTAAGGGTAGTCGCGGCTCAGCTTGGGATGCGTTTCGCGCTGTTCCGTCGTGATGCGGCCGCGGTGGGGAAATTCCCAGGGATCTTTGGTTGCGGTCGGGTATTTGCCGTGCTCGAGATTCTTGCCACGGTCCAGCATCAGCACTTTCAGACCTTTTTCGGTCAGCTCTTTGGCAGCCCATCCGCCGCTTACGCCCGATCCGATTACGATGGCGTCATACGTGTTCTGGTCCTGCGCTTTTATATTCAGGTTCATTTGAGTTGGTGTTTAGTTGTTCAGAAAAAATGGGTTACGCCCAGGCCTTGTCGCCTTTTTTGTACGGTACGCAGCCGTCGTAGCGGCCGGGTACGGCGATATACCGCAGGGCTTTGGTAGCGCCCGGTTCCGAGGTGAAATAGCCCAGCAGGGTCAGTTCTTTCATGTACTGGAAATAATGGGTATCGTCCCCTTTTTTCTTGTTCTTGTTATGGTCCACACGCTCCTGGTCGATCGCGG
>CBINIO010000113.1:0-10338 GCA_966250725.1 uncultured Chitinophaga sp. | reverse complement strand
CGCCTTTCAGCACCACGCTTACCACGATCTCTTCGGTGGAGAGCTTCTGCAGAGAGTCGCTCAACGCTTCCACGGAACCGTCCACGTCGCCCTTGATGATGAGGTTCAGCTGCTTGAAGTTGCCGAGTGCAAGACGGCGGCCGATCTCGTCGAGGGTAATGTGTTTTTTGGTACGGATGCCCTGTTCGCGAACGATCTGCGCCCTGCGGTTGGCGAGGTCTTTTGCTTCGGATTCGTCCTTGTACATCCTGAACTTCTCACCCGCCTGCGGCGCGCCGTTGAGGCCCAGCAGCTGTACGGGCGCGGAAGGACCGGCCTTTTCCACACGTTGGCCGCGTTCGTTGAACATGGCCTTGATCTTGCCGTAGTGCGCGCCGGATACGATGGTGTCGCCCTGTTCGAGCGTACCGTTCTGTACCAGCACGGTAGTTACGTAGCCGCGGCCTTTGTCCAGCGTGGCTTCTATCACGGAGCCGGTAGCTTCCCTGTCCGGGTTGGCTTTCAGCTCCAGCAGTTCCGCTTCGAGCAGTATCTTTTCGAGGAGCACGTCTATGTTCAGGCCGCTTTTCGCCGAGATCTCCTGGCTCTGGTATTTGCCGCCCCAGTCTTCGACGAGGAGGTTCATGCCGGCCAGCTGTTCCTTGATCTTCTCGGGGTTGGCGCCTTCTTTATCGATCTTGTTGATCGCGAATACCATGGGGAGGCCCGCCGCCTGCGAGTGGCTGATGGCCTCACGCGTCTGGGGCATGATGGCATCGTCCGCCGCCACTACGATCACGGCAATGTCCGCCACCTTGGCGCCGCGGGCGCGCATCGCGGTAAACGCTTCGTGACCGGGTGTATCGAGGAAGGTCAGCTTTTTGCCGCTGGCGGTGGTTACCTGGTAAGCGCCGATGTGCTGGGTGATGCCGCCGGCTTCGCCCGCCACCACGTTCGCGCTGCGGATGTAGTCGAGCAGGGAGGTCTTACCATGGTCAACGTGACCCATAATGGTAACGATGGGCGCGCGGGGCACCATGTCCTCCGGATCGTCCACGATTTCTTCCTCGTCGTCTTCCGTGGCGTCGTCGATACCGATAAATTCGACTTCATAGCCAAATTCTCCGGCCACCAGCTCGATCACTTCCGCGTCAAGGCGCTGGTTGATGGACACCATGATGCCGAGGCCCATACATTTCGAGATCACTTCGGCAAAGCTCACGTCCATCAGGTTCGCCAGCTCGCTCACGGAAACGAATTCCGTAACCTGCAGCTTGTTGCCGTCCGCCCCGCTTTGCGCTTCGCGTTCGGCCGCTTCGTGGCGTTTGTCGCGACGGCGGCTGGCTTTGGTGCTTTTGCCGCCGCGGGAGTTGCCTCCCAGCTTGGCCATGGTTTCCTTGATCTTGTTCTGTATCTCGTTTTTGTCGATCTCTTTGTCGTCGGCTCTGCGGGGTGCGCCCTGACCGTATCCGCCCTGACCGGGACGCTGGTCCCTGCGCTGGTGCGGCCGGCTCGGTCCGCCGCCGGGACGATTGCCGGGGCCGCGGTTGCCGCCCTGACCCGGGCCGCGGTTAGGGCCATGCTGGCCGCCGGGGCGGTTGCCCGGGCCGCGATTGCCGCCCTGACCGGGTGCGCCGGCGCCGCGGTTGTCCCTGCTGGCAGGGGCTCCCTGGCCTTCCTTGGCGAATTCTCCCGGTTTGATGGGTTCGGGTTTCTTTTCTATAACGATGCGCTTGCGCTTGCGTTTTTCGTCTTTATTGAAGCTTTTGTTCTCGCGGCCTTGCGAAACGGGCAGGTCGATCTTACCGATCACTTTGGGGCCGGTAAGTTTGGTGGCCTGGATGTTCTCGATCACGGCTTCGTCCGCTTCAGCGGCATCCGCGGATGCTGCGGGGGCGGGCTCTTCGGCTTTCGCGGCGGGCTTTTCAGCTTCGGGGGCCGGGGATTCCTTGGCGGGCGCCGGAGCTTCGGCCGGTTTTTCTTCCGCTTTAGGGGCGGAGGGTTCGGCTTTTACCGCTTTGGGTTCCTCTTTTTTCGGCTCTTCTTTCGCTTCGGCTTTGGGAGCGGCGGGCGCTTTTTCAGGCGCGGGCGAGGCTTCTTTTTCCTGCGGGGCGGGTTTTTCGTCCTCTTTTTTTGCCGCCGCTTTTTTGCCGCGGTTAGCGGTGTTAAGCGCGTCGAGGTCGATGGTGCCCATTATTTTGGGCCCGGCCACGCGGGGCGATTCCGTTTTGGGAGTTTCCGGTTCCGGGGCAGGGGCGGGCGTTTCCGGCGCTTTGGCTTTGGGCTCGGGCGCGGGTTCCGCTTTGGGGGCGGGTTTCGGCTCGGGTTTTGCTTCTGCCGCGGGTTTGGCTTCCGGCTGCGGTTCCGGTTTGGGTTCGGGTTTTTCCGCTTTCACTTCCGGCTTGGGAGCGGGTTTGGGAGCTTCCGGTTCAGGTTGAGGCTCGGGTTTGGCCTCTTCTTTCTTTTTGGTTGCAGCTTCCGCTTCTTCCTTTTTCTTTGCCGCAAGTTCCGCTTCTTCCTTCTCCTTCTTTTTCGCTGCGTCTAACACCGTTCCTTTCGGCAGGGCGATCTGGTCGCTTTTGCGCTTGTTCGCCTTGTCCTGCTGGAATTCTTGCTGGAGGGAATTGTACATCTGGGCCGTGAGCTTGGCGTTGGGAGACCCGAAACCGTCCATATCGAAGCCCTTATTGGCGAGGAACTCGATGAGGGTGTCCTTTCCAATATTGAATTCCTTGGCCGCAGCCAGCAATCGCGGTGTGTTGTTTGTTACTTCAGGCATATCGTATTCTCGTCCTTCCCGTTTAATCCCCACCAACCGGCGGAGTAATTCTTTTAACATTTAACAATAACTCAAATATCTCTGCAATCAAAAAAGCCTACCCCATGGGAAGGTGTAGCGGCCGGCTTATTCTTTTTCAAATTCTTCCTGCAAGATCCTCCTCACTTCATGTACGGTTTCCTCTTCGAGGTCTGAACGGCGTACAAGTTCTTCCGGAGTCAGGTCAAGCACACTGCGGGCGGTATCGCAACCGATGCGTTTCAGTTCGTCGATCACCCAGGGTTCGATCTCGTCTGCAAATTCTTCCAGGTCGATGTCGAACTCGGTCTGTTCCTGCTCTTCGTCGCGGAATACGTCGATCTCGAACCCGGTCAGTTCGCAGGCCAGCTTTATGTTTACGCCCTTTTTACCGATGGCCAGTGATACCTGGTCGGGTTTCAGGTAAACGGACGCGTATTTATTCTCGTTGTCCACGTCCATCCGGCTGATCCTTGCGGGCGTAAGCGCGCGCTGGATAAGCAGCTGGATGTTGGCGGTATAGTTGATAATATCGATGTTCTCGTTCCGGAGCTCGCGAACGATGCCATGGATGCGGCTTCCTTTCATGCCCACGCATGCACCTACGGGGTCTATCCGGTCGTCATAGGACTCCACGGCCACTTTGGCTCTTTCGCCGGGTTCGCGCACGATCTTTTTGATCACGATGAGCCCGTCGAAAATTTCCGGCACCTCTATTTCGAGGAGTTTGGCCAGGAAGGAGGGATGTGTTCTGGAAAGGATGATCAGCGGGGAATTGTTCTTCAACTCCACTTTCTTTACTACAGCCCTTACGTTTTCACCTTTTTTGAAGTAATCTGTCGGAATCTGTTCTGATTTAGGCAATATTAACTCATTCCCTTCATCATCCAATAATAAAACTTCCTTTTTCCAGACCTGGTACACTTCGCCGGTCACGATCTCGCCTACACGGTCGCCGTATTTTTTCACCAGGATGTTTTTCTTCAGGTCGCCGATGCGGGCCGTGAGCGTCTGTTTCGCTGCAAGGATGGCGCGGCGGCCGAAGTCCATGATCTCCACTTCTTCATAGAGGTCCTCGCCTACCTGGTAATCGGGTTCCACCAATATCGCTTCAGAATAGGCGATCTGGGCGTTCTCGTCTTCCACGGTACCGTCTTCCACGATGGTACGGCGGCGGAGTATCTCCAGGTCGCCTTTTTCGGTATTTACAATCACGTCAAAGTTCTCATCCGAGCCATATTTCTTTCGCAACAGCGTCTTGAACACATCTTCCAACACCTTCATCAGCGTGGGGCGGTCAATATTTTCCGCCTCCTTAAATTCGGTGAATGACTCAATCAGGTTAATACTAGCCATGTTCTGTTATAGTTTTTAAAACACGATACACACCTTTGTGTGCTTTATTTCAGATAAATTGATGTTTGATACGACGATCTCTTTTTTCTTGCCCACGGTTTGCTCCAGGGTCAGTTCCGTATCCGTGGCGGCGAGCAGTTTGCCTTCCTTCACGGAACCGTCCAGCAGGGTCACTTCCACTTTGCGGCCCGTGTTTTTCACGAATTGACGCGGATTTTTCAGCGGCTCGTCGAGCCCGGGGGAAGAAACTTCCAGGGAAAAATCATTGTCCGGGAACAGCCCGGCGGCTTCCAGCTGGGGATAAAGTTGGCGGTTCAGGGACACGAGTTTGTCTATCGAGGCTCCGTTATCAGCATCCACAAAAACTTTCACATTGTTGGTGGGCTTTATCCTGATCTCTACTATAAAATACTCCGGTTTATCCGCCAGCAGCGCCTCCAGCATTTCCGTGATGCGCGCTATCACTTGTTCGTTTGCCATATGAAATAGAAGAAGGGGACCGATCTCGTCCCCTTCATTTGAATCATTTTACCGGTACAAAATTAGTATTTATTTTCATTCCAAGCACAATTTCTTCTAAATATAACCGCCCGAAAACCGCATACCGCACACATTATTGTTTATTTTAATTGGATGTGAGCCCGGATTATCTTACATTGAGGAACATGATCTCCCGCATCAACCTCGAACTGCCGGCCTGGGTGCTCGGGCTGGTGCTGCTCGCGCTGCTGGACCCGCATGCGGGGCTGCCCAGCTTCTGCGTGTCAAAGCTTATTGGCTTCGGGGATTGCCCGGGCTGCGGGCTGGGACGTTCCATTTCCCATCTTTTTCACGGGGAATGGCGAGAGAGCTGGGAAAGCCACAAGCTGGGAGCGCCGGTATTGCTCACGCTTCTCTGGCGCATCGGCCAACTTGCCAAAGCACAATATTATACTTTCAGATATGAATGATTTTTATTTTGCCATGTTACCCGGCATCGACCACGAAGAAATGATCTGGCTCGAAGAGCTGACCAAAAAGTTCGACCCCGAGGCGCGCAAAAAATTCCTGTATCTATACCAGGGCCGCCGGAAAGACCCGCAGACCGTGCTGCTCACCTGCCTGATCGGCTTCATCGGCCCCAACGGCATCCACCGTTTTATGATGGACCAGATCCTGATGGGCCTGCTGTTCCTTTTTACCCTCGGCTTCTGCCTGATCGGCACCATCATCGACGCCGTGAATTACCGCAAGCTCACCTGGGAATACAACAAACAGGTGTCGCTCGAAGTGGCCGCGATGATCGGCAAATTCTGACGCGTTCGTTAAAGAAAACCTAAAATGGTCGGTTAAAAAGGAGATAGGGCTATCTTTGTGGCATTATGTTAAAGCTGATCTTCTACATCTTTCTCGGATGGCTCTTATATAAACTGGTATTCGATTTCCTGATCCCCGTATACCGCGGCACCAAACAGGTGCGCCGGCAGATGCGCGACATGCAGGACGCGATGCGCCAGCAATACGAGCAACAGCAGCAGCACCAGCAACATCAGCAGGCGCCGCCCCGTCCCGCCGACCCCATCAAGCGCGATAAAGGCGATTACATCGACTTTGAAGAGATCAAGAACTAATTTTTCCGGAAAATATCCAGTATCGTTCCGGGCGCCTGCAAATGGATCGCCCGGATACCCAGCGCCAGGGCCGCGTCCACGTTCGGCAGCGTATCGTCGATGAATAAAGTATGCTCCGGCTTCAGGCCGTTCTCGTCGAGGATGACCTGGTAGGCTTCCTTCTCCGGTTTCCTGTAGCCGATGAGGTGGGAATAATAGCTTTTGTCGAAAAAGGCCCCCAGCGATGAGATCCCCCGTTCTTTCTCCAGTATTGCGTTGAGCGCTTTTAAGTGGATGGCGTTGGTATTGCTGAGGAGGTAAAGACCGTAATGGTTCCTTAATTGCTGGAGCAGCTGCAGCCTTGCCAGGGGAAAATCGAGCAGCATGGCGTCCCAGGCGTCGATGATCTGCTGGTCCGTGGTGCCTTCCGGCAGGTGTTCCTTTATTTTGGCGAGAAATTCTTCCGGCGTTACGCGGCCGGTTTCGAGGTCTTCGAACAGCGCGTTGGCGTGGAACTGGTTGTACAGCTGGTCGAAGTTTTTCGCGCCGAGGTCTTTAAAGGCCTGGCTGGTGAGCTGGTAGTTGATGTTGAGGATAACGCCCCCGAGGTCGAAAATGATGTGTTTGATTCCTTGCATGGCGGGGTAAAGGTATGGCGGGGGATGAAAAAATTGGAGAAGATTCGGTAAAAATATTTACTTTTGCCGTCCCCTGAGAAGTTCTATATATTTTTTCGCCTGCGAAGGCGCCGGTCCTATAGCTCAGTTGGTTAGAGCATCTGACTCATAATCAGAGGGTCCCTGGTTCAAGCCCAGGTGGGACCACGAACGAGAAAGCCTCACTAGTTCAAGCTGGTGGGGCTTTTTAGCGTTTATTACTTCCCCGTTCTTCATCACCTGAAAACTCCCGGCCTGTCCTTTCACCTTCAATTGGGCCAGAAATGGGACAGAAAGTAAAAACTCCGAAAGGGGAAATCAGTATTACAAATGCTAACGGGCGTATCAGACTACGTTGGCGATTCAACGGCGAACGTTATTCATTAAATCTACCTTTCGCGCATACTTCCGAGAACCTTGCACATGCTACCGTAAAGATAGCCGAGTTAAAACTCGATATGTTGCGGGGTACGTTTGATCCCTCACTGAAAAAGTATAATCCACAGGTTGAAAAACCGGTTAGCCAGCCTGTAAAGATCGTTCCTCCCAAACAGGAGATAATCTATTTGCATGAGCTGGCCGGGAAGTTTACAGACTGGACAACACACGTCAGGAATATCAATATTGAACATTCAATAGACTATTTCGGTGTACAGCGTGTGTTGGAACGTTATGACGGGGTTCCTATTGAAGATATCGCAGGTAAAATAGCAGCCGAAAAGTGGTGCAAATCGACTTACAATAAGCGTCTCAACTTCCTGCGTAGTTTCTTTTCTTGGCTCGTGGATACGGGCGTCATTTCAATGAACCCGCTTTTGCACGTAACGAAACGGCGTGAGAAAAGTAGCAAACGAAGGAACGAACGCAGGCAACCGTTAGCGGAAGAAGAAATATCAACTTTCTTAGAGGCCATCCGGGAGGATACATTTTGCCCTCACTATGCACCGTTCAAGCATTCATTTTACTATCCATTCCTCCGGTTTGTATTCTGGACCGGAGTAAGGAACGCTGAAGCCGTAGGGCTTCGTGTACGGCATATCAACTTCGAGATGAAACAGGTTGAAATTTCCGAGGCATTCGCGCGGACAACGAAGGGCACACATCATGCCGTCAGAATAAGCAAAGGCACGAAGACGGGAAACACACGTTATCTGCCAATGACGGACGAGCTTGTGGAGTTCTTAATGCCACTGGTACAGGGAAAAGCCTTCGAAGATTTTGTATTTCCTTCGCCCAGAGGACTTTCTATCGATGACAGGATGTTAGCCCGGAGGATCGTAAAGCCGGTTTTGAAAGAGCTGGGCTTGGGTAACCGTGATTTATATGTTGCCCGGCATTCCTTCGGTACGAGAGCTGTACAGCAAGGCATGGCTATTACAGACGTGGCTTACCTGATGGGACATACAACGGTGGAGACGGCTATCCGTAATTACGTGGGTGTTGACAAACCTGCGATTCAGATGCCCGTCTTACAATCGACGTTTTCATGATTACAAAGAGCAGTTTAACGCTGCTCTTTCTTTCGTTTCTCCGAACAAGGAAGGTGTTATTCATGCTCGTATTCCCTTGTTCTGAGAAACATTTTTCCCTTCGTAATCAACCCTAAAAAACGTGTTCTAAAACACGCTCAAAAAACAGTTTCCCCCGCAGAGCGTCAAACGTTTTGATTGACTGTATTACTACAGCCCAACTCCAATACTCAGGAGGCTTGCACCGGAATAAATGCGGCGCTAGGAGCCACTAGCGCTACTTCATTAATCCATTTCTTTTCATGGTAGCGTGAGCCTGCATTACTGCCAGTACAATTACTTGGTAATCAGAAATATAAATTGTCAAAGATATTAATTGTCAATTACTGTGTTTCAGCGAAAGAGTAAATTCCAATGTGAGCAGGAACTACAAAAGTAGTACACCGGCAACAATTGCTCAAAAAATATTCCTCCAAAAACGGTTAAGTCGATAAGATACTTTAATCTAGCCGGTTAAACGCAAGTCAGCAAGTCAATATGATTTTCAGGAACTCATTTTGATGCACCCCGTTTCAGTCTATTTTTTCTTGTATTTCTATTCAGAAAATAGTCGAAATTGTTGCCATTAAATACCGTTATGAATAAAAACTCCCTATCCACTTTCCTTCTGTTTACACTGCTAAACTTCGCGTGTCAAACTTCCCCGAAAAATAAAATCGGTGATTCGGTAAAAGATTTAACCTGCAAGGAGCGAGCTGTTACAAGCACGCTGGAAACTTCAGTTCTCAATCCCCAACATCATCAACATGAGTCCCGAAATAAGGGAGTTTAACAAGTACGGCGAATTTCTAATTTATAAAGATGAAATCGGAGAGTTTTCTTTCTTCGGATATTACCGTCTTCAGAACGACACCATTTGGGAGAATAGTGCGCTCAATTCCGCTAACACGTACAGCATTGTAAAAAAACTGGATCACGATTCCCTCGTACTCGAAATTTACGGAATGGGCCGTGATTTAAGAACGGGAAGTTATGGTATAATGCGGTTTGGCGAGTTTCATTACTCCAACTACAACAATTATTTTGATTGGGAGGTAAGGAGAGCGAGACAATCCGAAAACACTACTTCATCAGTTTACAATACCGAAATCAAAGAGCCTGTGGTTACAACAAATAGGCAATACGGGTTCGTCCTCGTCGTAACGGTTCCAGAATCTTCACATTCTTTTTCATCAGCAACGGAAATCATTGCATCAACGATATGCGAGCTGGACGGAAACATAAGCGAGGATGAAAAATATATGTTCCGGGATAAAGCATCGTCTTACATGCGTCAGTTCATTGCGTCAGACAGGCGAGAAGCAGGCACTCATGTCTTTATTCGGGATACATACGGAGCTGCAACGAAAGCAAGGGACAGCATAACCTTCAATAGAGAAATTCAGTTCAATTACACGCCTACAAAATAATTTTATACGCATTGAAGGTGAAACTACCCAACGCAATCACCCTACTGGTTTTGCTACGCAACGGTGCTACCCCGGAGGGGAGTGACTGCATCGTTGCCAATCAATAACAATTAAAACGAAATCGCATGAACCAGAAGAAAAACGATAAGTCTGCAAACAACAGGGTGAGCGAATCCATCACATCGTCAGGATAAGCCGAGCAGCACTCTAAACCCGCTCAATATCATTAATATAGCATTTCAATGCCTTTAACGAAGTTGGTCAAGCTTTCCTGCTGCGTTAAAGGCTTTCTAATGCCTGTTATCAACGCATTCAACTGCACAAGATGAAAAGAGAAAAAGACCTGCTTTGCTACGGGCAATTTCTTTCCAAAGCCAATCTTTACGATCAGACGAAGCTGGTAAAGTCGCTCCTGAACGGAGAAAAGGGAGAGAAATTGAAACATGACATTCACAATGGAGCGTATTACTCGTTAACAATTTCGGACGAAAAAAGTAAAGTATCCATCACAACGCCCGTCCTTCGGTTTTACATCACGCAATGGGAAGAAGACATGCGGCTCGTCAACAAAAAGTTGAGCGAATGTCAAAGCCCGCAGGAAAGTGAGAAATTAAAGGATCGGTTAAAGTGGCTGCAAACAGACCGGGAGAGTATGAATAAAGCTCCGAAACGGGAAAGAACGGTGTATTACTGGTTGCTTGTTCCGTTCTGGCTCGGCGAGCTGCTTATCAGTTACGATGAGGTCGTATTCCGACATTTCGACTGCTCATGGTGGGGCGTTTCCGAAATGCAGCAATTCCCCGCAGATCAAAGCACGGTCTTAGCGGAAATTTACAAGGATTTACGGGATGAACTCGTATAACACGGAAAAACATATTTCGGGGCAGGTTTGGGCCAGATTTTCCAAGTTGATCGAAGAATTACGGCACTAAGAAGTTGAAATCCGCTTCTGTTCAGAGTTTCAGACCAGCTCAGTTGGTTAGAGCATCTGACTCATAATCAGAGGGTCCCTGGTTCAAGCCC